>CAZBFD010000217.1:0-2759 GCA_964491055.1 uncultured Eubacterium sp. | reverse complement strand
CGATGACATTTTTAGTAGTGTGCAGTAAAACCAACATTTCGACAAATCACCATTTGTCGAAAAACAAACACCCCTGCAAATCACCATTTGTCTAGCCGCCGTTTCCTATACAAACCACATCCGTCATGCTTCACTTTGTCACCTGTATATATATAAATAGCGCCAGACTGGGACTTATCCTGCCTGGCGCTGCTGTGCTGCTTTGTTGTTTAATTATACGTCAATAAAATATCGAGTGGTTATTTTGATCTTACTTCTTTCACTTTCTCTTCCATTTCTTTCAGTTCTTCCTGCGACAGCTCTGACAGGTGCTCCATCTTGTCCATGAACATCGAGAAGCTCTCCTTCTCCGTCGCGCGGACTATCTCGAGGTAATAGCTCACGACTACTCCGGAGAACATTGCAACGAGCAAGATCTCGAGCACAGTTATCATCACGGTGAGCACACGGCCGATGAATGTCGTCGCGACAAAATCGCCGAACCCGATCGATGTGCATGCGACGAATGTGTACCACAGCGCGTCGCCCAGGCTGTTTATGCCCGGCTCAACACACATGATGATCGCCGAAGATATCACATACAGCACCACGAACCCCAGTATGATCCTGTCAAAATTCAGGTGCCGTATAACTTTCCAGAGAATTCTCAGCTTATTCATTACTACTCCCGATGAAGCTCCAAAAAGGGACAGTCCCTTTTCGGAGGTCGAAGAAACACCGAAAAGGGACTGTCCCCTTTCGGAGCGTTTAAGAGCATTATTTGGCGAACAGATCTGTTACGGTCTGCTTGATCTCGTCTGTGTCTATCACGCCGGTGTGGCGGATCTCTTTTTTATCGAGGTCCCGGAGGCCTTCCGGGACTTTCACGCCTGTCGCTTTTTCCACTTCGCGGATGTAGGCGAAGCCGTCTGGCTGTTCCGGAAGTCCGATGGACTCTGCAACGCTCTTTGCGAATTTATACGGGCAGGCGGTCGACGCGATCACGGCTGGTGTCTCGTCGCCTGTCTCTTTTCTGTAGTCTTCATACACTTTATATGCGACGGCTGTATGTGTATCGATAAGATATCCGTTCTCGCGGTACATGTCGCCGATCGTCTTGTTCGTCGACTCTACGTCAGCAAAGCCTCCGAAGAATTCGGAGAGACCTTCTTTGATCGTGCTGCTCACTTCATAATGATGAGCACCGTCAAGCTCAGCCATCAGGGTTTTGATCTCGCCTGAGTCACCGCCGGACAGATGCCAGAGCAGGCGCTCGAGATTACTGCTTATGAGAATGTCCATGGACGGTGAATTGGTCAGGTAGAACTGCCTGTCTGTATCGTACAGCCCGGTCCTGAAGAAGTCCGTGAGCACCTTGTTTTTATTGGACGCGCAGATGAGCATGCTCACCGGTAGGCCCATCTTCTTGGCGTAGTACGCGGCGAGGATGTTGCCGAAGTTCCCGGTAGGGACGACGATGTTGATAGGGTCGCCGCACTTCACAGCGTCCTGCTTTACCATCTGGAGGTATGACCAGATGTAATATACGACCTGCGGAACGAGGCGGCCGATATTGATCGAGTTAGCGCTGGAGAACCTGATTCCGTGCTCGCTCAGCTTCTCCGCGAGCTCCTTATCCTGGAACGCATTCTTGACACCGGTCTGTGCGTCGTCGAAATTTCCTCTTATCGCAAATACATGCGTGTTATCGCCGGTCTGTGTCACCATCTGGCGCTCCTGCACCTCGGACACTCCGCTGTCAGGATAGAATACGGTGATCTCAGTTCCCGGAACATCAGCAAAACCTTCAAGCGCTGCTTTTCCGGTGTCGCCGGACGTCGCTGTCAGGATGCAGATCTTCTTGTCGTCATGCTCTTTTTTTACGGCCGCGGTGAGGAGCCTCGGAAGGATCGAAAGCGCCATGTCCTTGAACGCTGCGGTCTTCCCGTGGTAGAGCTCAAGGAACCAGGCGTCGCCAGCCTTGACGAGCGGCGCGATCTCCTTAGCGTCGAACTTCTCATCGTATGCGCCTTCGACGCATGATGCGATCTCCTCTTCAGTGTAGTCGGTGAAGAACGCGCCTATGACTTTCTTTGCGAGCTCCTGATATGTCGCGTCTTTCATCTCCTCAAGACTGAAAGGCATCTCCGGGATCTCTTCCGGCACGTAAAGGCCCCTGTCCGGCGCTATTCCCCGGATTATTGCCTGGGCCGACCTTAATTCCTCTTTGTCACCACGCGTACTTCTGAATTTCATACGACACTCCGTTCCTGTAACCGGTGCAGATGCACCACCGAAATTATTTCTTTGAAAAAGCAAAATAACACTTGCCAACTATATGCTAACAGTATATAATATGTAAAGTCAGTTTGCAAACAACTTGACAATTCAATATGCCGCCTTGGTCAAGAGGTTAAGACGTGGCCCTCTCACGGCCAAATCATGGGTTCGATTCCCGTAGGCGGTACCAACAGACGGATGCCTTTTCGGCATCCGCTTTTTTGTGATTTCACAGGCTACAATGATGATCAGTATTTCTGGACGCGCACGCCGGGAAATGATGACGGCTATGTGACCGTCTTCAACAACGACAGGCATTCAGATAACGAGGCACTCATCTCCGATTCCGATATATTCATGCGGCCTATGGATCTTTCTTCCAATGAAGTTTTATGAGCGTTTTATTCCTCCGTTATTAAGCATGCGGCTTTCCATTTCGCCTGCATTTATGAAGCCGGCTGCCGCGAGTTCTTCCGCGGAGTCGTGGAGGGCGCGTGTGA
>CAZBFD010000216.1:0-2766 GCA_964491055.1 uncultured Eubacterium sp. | reverse complement strand
AGGTCAACAAGGCTGCTCAGATCCTCGGACTTGAGAAGCTGCTCGACAGAAAGCCGAAGGCTCTGTCAGGAGGCCAGAGACAGCGTGTTGCAATGGGCCGTGCTATCGTAAGAAATCCTAAGGTATTCCTTATGGACGAGCCTCTGTCAAACCTCGACGCAAAGCTGAGAGTTGAGATGAGAACACAGATCGCCAAGCTCCATGAAGATCTCGGCGCTACCATCATCTATGTAACACATGACCAGACTGAGGCTATGACACTTGGTACAAGGATCGTCGTCATCAAGGAAGGCGACATCCAGCAGGTCGGTGCTCCTGATCATCTGTACAATCATCCAGTAAACCTGTTCGTAGCAGGATTCATCGGATCACCTCAGATGAACTTCATGGATGCAGTAGTAGAAGTGAAGGGCGACGACGTATTCCTCAATGTCGGCGGAGCTAAGCTGAAGGTTCCTGAGGACAGGAAGAAAGAGCTGAAAGAGAGCTATGACGGCAAGACGATCGTCCTCGGTATCCGTCCTGAGAATATCTCAGACGATCCGGAAGATATCGCAAAGCATCCTGATGATGTGATCGAATCAGAGATCATCGTTCGTGAGCTCCTCGGCGCAGAAGTATTCCTGTACTTCAACATCGACGGCAAGCAGACGACCGCAAGAGTTTCCCCGCACACAAAGCTGCAGGTCGGAGACAAGGCAAAGTTTGCGCTTGACATGAGCAAATGTCATCTGTTCGACAAGGAAACAGAACTCAACATCATCTATAAGGAAGAAGAAGCTGAGGAAGAGGCAGAAGAGAAGGCTGAGGAATAGTCTTAAGCTGACTTTATGTCTACACAGGAGAGAGACCTTTAAGGTCTCTCTTTTTATGCAGATTGGACTGTCACTGACCAGTAAACGGGTGTATACTTATGACAGGAAACATATTGAATTAGCAATGGTTTTGCGGGAGAATCACATTATGGCTGATATAGTTACTTTAGGTGAGCTGCTAATTGACCTGACGGAAAAGGGAAAGGATGAAAACGGGAACAGTAAATTCATTGCATATCCTGGCGGAGCACCGGCAAATGTGGCAGTTGCGGCGTCAAGACTGGGCGCTAAAACAAAGTTCATCGGCAAGGTCGGTAATGATGCATTTGGACATTTCCTGACTGGTGTCATCAAAGAGCAGGATGTGGATGTAAGCGGCCTGTACCAGACTGATGAACAGCATACTACGATGGCTATCGTTACTATTAATGAAGAAGGTGACAGGGAGTTCTCGTTCTACAGGTCCCCGGGAGCAGACACACAGCTTACAAGTGATGAAGCTGTAATTGCTCTTGATACTGATGAGAAACCAGCGATAATCCATGTGGGATCTCTTTCGCTTACTGACCAGCCTGCGAGAACAGCATGTTATGACGCTGTAAAATTCGCAAGGGATAACGGCATAATCGTGAGCTATGACCCTAACTACCGCAAGGCTCTCTGGGGAAGTGAAGAAGAAGCTGTGCAGATGATGAAGTCTCTTCTTCCTTATGCCGATATCCTTAAGGTGGCTGATGAAGAGATGCTTCTCCTGACCGGTACTGATGACATCGATGAAGCGGCCAAGATCCTTCAGGATCAGGGCGTGAAGCTCGTTATCATAACGTTAGGCGGCGATGGAGTCTACGTACGTTACGGCGACATCGCAGAGCGCATCCCTGGAGTTAAGACTACTGTTGTTGATACAAACGGTGCCGGTGATACATTCCTTGGCGCAATGCTCGCAAAGCTCGCGTTCAGAAAATACGAAGACAGGCCAGATGAGAGCATACTCGACGGCATTACAGAAGAGGAGCTAAGAGGCTATGTGATGTACGCCAACAGAGCAGCTGCTCTCACGTGCTCGCGCCCAGGCGCGATCCCTGCGATGCCTACAGCCGGCGAGCTTGGATGAGCATGATACTTATCTCATGTGCGAACGGGATTTTGACAGCATGACAGAAACTGTCGATTAAAAATAACACCATGGTATGAATACAAGTGACGGGACAGAAAATGGCTAAGAAAGCAGTAAAGGCAGAGAAGCCTGAGAAGAAGAACACTTTCAGGCAGAGGCTTAAGGATAACATGGACGAGCTGAAATGGCTCTACATGGAGATATATCATGATGAAAATGCATTTAAGTATTTTCTTTCAATGATCAGGAAGAATTACCGTGAAAGAAGGGAGTCGCTCAGGAAGATCGATATCGAGCGGTCGAGGAGCAATGGATGGTATCATCACAGTGAGATGATGGGAATGATGATGTATACCGAGGCTTTTGGCGGAACGCTTAACGGTGTCCGTGAGAAGCTTCCGTATATCCAGGAATGCGGGGTGAACTATCTCCACCTGATGCCTCTTCTGGACTCTCCTGAGGGTAAGAGTGACGGCGGATATGCTGTAGCGGACTTCAGGAAGGTGAGGCCTGATCTCGGCACTATGGAGGATCTCGAGAAGCTTGCTGCTGCCTACAGAAAAAAAGGGATCATGCTCTGCTTCGACTTCGTTTTAAATCATACGAGTGACGAGCATGAATGGGCCAAGGCTGCAAAGGCAGGGGACCCGATCGCAAGATCCAGGTACTTCTTCTATGACAACTGGGATATACCTGATAAGTATAACAGCACGATGCCGCAGGTATTCCCCGAGACGGCGCCTGGAAACTTCACATACTTCGAAGACTGTAACTCGATAGTCATGACGACGTTCTATCCGTTCCAGTGGGACCTCAACTACGCCAACCCGATGG
>CAZBFD010000215.1:0-2800 GCA_964491055.1 uncultured Eubacterium sp. | reverse complement strand
ACATGCTCATCATCCGCGGCGTGAACGTATTCCCGTCACAGATCGAGACAGTCCTCCTGAACAAGGGCTATCCGGCCAACTACCAGATCATCGTAGACCGTGTCAACAACACAGATACCCTTGACGTCCAGGTAGAGATGACACAGGAGATGTTCACCGACAACATCGGCGAGATCACCGAGCGCCAGAAAGACCTCGAAGGCGGCCTGAAGAGCATGCTCGGCATAAAGGCCCACGTTTCCCTTGTAGCCCCGAAGACTATCGCAAGGAGCGAAGGAAAAGCCGTCCGCGTCATCGACAAGCGCAAGATCTAACAGCACCAGAAGGGAAAGGTGCAATTGGTGGCAAACAGCACCAGAAGTACCAGGTGCAGCAGGTACATGGCGCCAAAAGGGACAAGTGCAATTGGCGCCGTGAAACAGTAATGTATATAAAGGAGAGAAAAAATGAGTGTTAAACAGATCTCAGTATTCCTTGAAAATAAGCCGGGACAGCTCAACCACATGACGAACGTGCTGTCCAAACATGAAATAGATATGAAGGCGCTCGCCCTCGCGGAGACGACGGACTTCGGCATCGCCCGCTTTATCGTGGACGACGTACTGGAGACAGTGACGGTCCTCAACCAGGAAGGCTACATCAGCAGGCTTACTCCGGTAGTAGCAGTCGAGATCCCTGACGAGCCAGGCGCGCTCAACCGCGTTCTGCAGGTATTCACAGACAATGACATCAACCTTGAGTATATGTACGCGATCCTGAGCTCCGAGGGGCAGAAGGCCTACATGATCTTCAAGGTCCATGACGACGAGAAGGCTTCAGCCGCTCTTACTTCAGCCGGCATCCAGGTACTCGGCCAGGAAGACCTCGCCGACCTGTAACAGCGCAGGCTGCCAGCAAGTATATTACATCAAAACCGTGATTTCTCAGAAATCGTCATTATTCAAAGGATACTGCTATGTTTATTAAAGTATTAATGTTAGTTATCTTCTTCGGCGTGATGATCGGGATCGGCCTCTACTGCAGAAGGCACGCTACCGACGTCAATGGTTTTGTTCTCGCAGGAAGGTCCGTCGGACCGTGGCTCACGGCATTCGCCTACGGAACGTCGTACTTCTCCGCCGTCATCTTCGTCGGATACGCCGGACAGTTCGGCTGGAAGTACGGTATCGCCGCGACGTGGATCGGCATCGGGAACGCCCTCATCGGATCGCTGATGGCCTGGCGCATCCTGGGCCGCCGCACCCGCATCATGACGCAGTACTTAGACTCCGCGACCATGCCGGACTTCTTCGGAAAGCGCTTCGACAATAAGAGCCTGCAGATCGGCGCGTCGATAATCACGTTCATATTCCTCATCCCGTACACCGCCTCGCTCTTTAACGGCCTGTCGCGTCTGTTCGGGATGGCGTTCAACATCGACTACAGCATCTGCGTGATCGCTATGGCAGTCCTGACCGGGATCTACGTCATCGCAGGAGGCTACATGGCGACCGCGATAAACGACTTCATCCAGGGCCTGATAATGCTGGTCGGGATCATCGCCGTAGTAGGCGCAGTCCTCGCGAGCAAAGGCGGCTTCATGGCGTCACTCGACGGTATGGGCAGAGTCGCGGACGAGACAGTCAGCACAACCCCGGGCGTCTTCGCCTCATTCTTCGGTCCTGACCCGCTGAACCTTCTCGGCGTCGTTATCCTTACGTCCCTCGGAACGTGGGGACTTCCGCAGATGGTCCAGAAATTCTACGCGATAAGAAGTGAGAAGTCAGTCGAGACAGGGACTGTGATATCAACGTTCTTCGCGTTCCTCGTCGCGGGCGGCTGCTACTTCCTCGGAGGATTCGGGCGTCTGTTCTCGGATAAGATCGACATCGAGGCGAATGGATTCGACTCCGTCATCCCGGCGATGCTCTCGGGCCTTCCTGATATCCTGATTGCGATCGTAGTAGTGCTCGTCCTCTCAGCGTCAATGTCAACGCTTTCGTCGCTCGTGCTCACATCAAGCTCGACCCTGACACTCGACCTGATCAAAGGCCACATGAAGAAAGATATGGATGAAAAGCAGCAGCTCGTCATCATGCGCGCCCTGATCGTGGTATTCATCCTGATCTCCGTGATAATCGCGCTGATCCAGTACAAGTCGAACGTGACGTTCATCGCTCAGCTCATGGGCGTGTCATGGGGAGCGCTCGCGGGCGCATTCCTCGCGCCGTTCCTGTACGGCCTCTACAACAAGAAGACGACTGCTCTGGCATGCTGGGTGAACTTCATCTTCGCTACGGTCTTCATGATCCTGAACATGCTCATCCGCCCGAGCTTCCCGGTGCTTCTTCAGTCACCGATCAACGCCGGCGCGTTCTGCATGCTAATCGGCCTTGTCATTGTGCCGGCAGTGTCACTGTTCACGCCGAAGCCCGATCAGAAACTCGTCGACGCAGCATTCGCAAGCTACGAGAAGAAAGTCACCGTCTACCAGAGAGAAGCCCTTTCCGACGACGTCGACCAGGCATAAAAAAGGATGGACTTTTAACGAGTCTGCTGAATAAAACTATTACAATTAAAAAAAATACAGCATTTCTGAAATAAAGATGTATTTATTTCTTGATCGCTCAATATCAGTCAGCAATTGGATGAAAAAATGGCGCTGATAAAAGCAGATCTAAGGAAATGCTGTATTTAATTAACAATCAGTGCAAATCAGTCAGCAGTCCGGGACTGCACTTCTTCTCCACAGCTCCGTTAGCATCAGGAAGCTTACGAATTTACAGTTCTACCGGCATCTGGAAGCTTACGAATTTACAGT
>CAZBFD010000214.1:0-2822 GCA_964491055.1 uncultured Eubacterium sp. | reverse complement strand
CGAATTTCTTTCTGATCTCATCCATGGTGCGCTCGACGGACTCGCTTTTTTCATGGGATGTGACTGCATCGGGGACAGGTGGTATCTGGCTGCTGTCTGATGTTCCGGTAAATAGTGAGGTCTGTTCGTTAGCGGCTGTGTTTCCAAACAGTGAAAGCTGTTCGCCTTCGTCTTCATCCACAAGGTTTATACCGGTCACTGTAAGCATTCTGATCGGCTTTCCTTTCTGCCAGGTCTCGTTTACGATGCTGAATGCATATTCCCTTATCTCATCTGCGAGATCAGTCGGTACATCAAGCTGTTTCTGATGTGAGGATACCTTGAGCGCGGTGTCTTTGATATCTACTTTGATGCCGTAAGCCTTGAGCTGGTATTTCCTCAGGCGGCCGGCAACTGTGTCGGACAGGTCAGTCAGAGCTGTAAGTATATCGTCGCCTGTCGTGATGTCATGGCTGAAAGTCAGGCCGTTTCCGACGGACTTGATCTTTTCTTTCTGGTCGTAGAGGCGGACCGGGCTGTCGTCCTCGCCGCGGGCGTAAGTCCGGAGCATCGGGCCCTGCTTGCCGAGCGCCTTCTTCAGGACGGCCGGATCGGCCTGAGCCAGGTCGCCGATTGTCGAGATCCCCATGTCAACGAGTTTTTGTGCGGTCGACCAGCCGCAGAAGAAAAGCTCGGACACCGGCATCGGCCACAGGATATCCTTGTAGTTATCACGCGTGATCTCGGTCGTAGCGTCCGGCTTCTTATACTCACTCCCCATCTTCGCGAAGATCTTGTTGAATGAGACGCCTGCGGAGAGAGTGAGGCCCAGCTCATTCTTCACGCGCTCGCGGATCGTGTCGGCGATCTTCCGGCCGCTCCCGAACAGCCTGATGCTGCCCGTCACGTCGAGCCACGACTCGTCGATGCTGAAAGGCTCGACCATGTCCGTATAGTCCAGAAAGATGCGGTTGATCTTTTTGTTGTACTCTTTATATTTATCGTGGTGCGACGGGAGCAAAACCAGGCCGGGGCACTTTCGCCTCGCCTGCCATATCGTCTCGGCGGTCTTTATGCCGTATTTCTTCGCCGGCAGGTTCTTGGCGAGGATTATCCCGTGCCTCGTATCCGCGCTTCCGGACACGGCAACAGGAACATCGCGCAGCTCCGGATGGTCCAGAAGCTCCACCGACGCGTAGAAGCTGTTCATATCACAATGAAGAATTACCCTGTCCATGATTTAATTATATCACATCTGCGCAGAACAACACCTAAATAGCAGATGCGGCGTTGATAAGGTGAGAGAATACAAATGCGGTATGCACTAAAATGCAAATTGTTATGGGATTATCTACAACGCATATATGATTTCCGCACCAGCTGGAAATGTTGAAATTCAGGGATTTTTAGTTATATGCAAGCTTTGTAAACGTTGCAATTGCTTGCTTTTTGATTTGGTGCGGAAATGGCTTTGATGTTGTAGACAATCCCATACTTTTTTACAAAATAGCGACTAACAACATCAGTGTGATTGTACAGTTTAAGAAAAATATGCGAGAAAATAAGCAGAATGTGGATAAAAAAATATGGTAATAAGCTTACTATTCTCTGCTAGCGTTTTTCTTTAGTTTTTCTATTGACTGCAGACGATATAGGGAGCATACTATGTGCCACCACCGGGAGGTTTTGATTAACAGCCAAAGTATGATTGACGGCTGCTGAAGAAATTTTGATCGATGGAAGGTTTCATTTGTAGAGGGGATGTATGTCGGGATGGGAGATTTTCTTGCCAGTGCAAATGCTGAACTGGATTTCATAAATGGTTTGTTGAGGCAGCACAAGAACAGGCAGACGCAGCACAAAGGTGTGGTTTTTCAGACCACTTCCAGAAATAAGCATTATTATGTAAAGCAAATCAGGAGAAATGGAAAGGTACACAGGTGTTATCTTGGGAAAGCGGATTCGGAGAAAGTGAGGTTAGAGAAAATACAGCAGCTGGAGAGCGCCCTTTATGATACGTTATGCTTGAATAAGCAGATTCTTGAATCGGCGATCCAGGAGTATGAATCATATGATCTCGGAT
This sequence comes from uncultured Eubacterium sp., assembly GCA_964491055.1. Lineage (GTDB taxonomy): Bacteria > Bacillota > Clostridia > Peptostreptococcales > Anaerovoracaceae > Aminicella. The sequence goes on along the minus strand of CAZBFD010000214.1, from coordinate 760 downwards.
CGCTGGAAAACAAAGTGTCTGCATGTCTGGCTAAGGTAAAGTGTGTTTTCCTGATCGACAGAAGACTGGAGAAGATGTTTGCATGGGCAAAGGCAGACTATAGGAGAAACAGTAAACCGTTTCCAGACCAGATAATTCTGGCGAAGGATGGAACGAGGGTACGTTCAAAAGATGAGTGTGTCTGGTATAATTATCTTCTTGATGCAGGCCTGCCGTTTCGCTATGACTGGGTGATGGAGTTTGAAGACCCGTGGAATCCCGGAGAGAAAATATATAAGTCTCCCGACTTCGTCATAATGACGCCTGACTGTAAGCTGATACTGATAGAGCATGCCGGGCTTTTGACAAAAGATTCATATGCTGCTGATATTAAGGATAAGATCCAGATCTATCTGTTCAACGGGTATGTATTAGGTGATAATTTCTTCATTATGAGTGATGATTGTTTTGGTGGTGTCAATACATACGCAATTCAAAGACTGGTTGCAGAAATCAAGTCGAGGTTTTTCAGCTTTTAAGGCGATGACGATCAAAACCTTGTTGGTATTGCATAAATCGCTATACTAGAGATCAGACGATCAAAATCTTGTTGGCTTTATATAAAACGTGAGGTTAAGATCAAGAATAAAATGGCCGATACTGTAGTTATCACCGTTGACACATGCGTAAAAAAACAATATAATTATTAATACGATAAAAGTAAATAGATCTGCCTTTTAACAGCTTCGCCTGACATTGTTTGGTTCCTGCGCAATAGGAT
>CAZBFD010000213.1:0-2823 GCA_964491055.1 uncultured Eubacterium sp. | reverse complement strand
TCAGCTTCGACTGTCGGATTTCCTCTTGAGTCGATTATCTCTCTGCCAATAACTTCTTCGATTTCCAAATAATCCATAGTGATGTCCTCCTGTTTGCTCACTAATATTTATCGCTTTTAATTGACCGGGACAGCTGCATTAAACAGCCCTCCCTTACTGCGTATCAGTTTCAGCGCCCCCGTCCTGTTCCCGCCTCCTGCTGATCACATCGTTCAGAAGACTTATAACAGCATCAGGATCCATGCAGTGTACTGCACACGCTTCTTCAAGAGTTTCTGCCTCGGCGCAGAAGCAGCCGCCGCACAGCATGCCGTATTCCGCGAGAACTTCAGCCGCCTCCGGATACTTCTCAAGTACCTCGGCTGTCTTCATATCTCCCGAAATACGTTCCATACTGCCGCGTCCTATCCAAACACCAATTTTATAAAAACCCAACTAGTATTATACTGTCAAATCTTGCAAAATACAAGTATACCGACCAGGCATCGGTTTTTTAATCACCGCCCACACTGTTTCCCCGTCTATATATTCCAAAAAACCATAAGCATCACTCTGTGACTTTGCTCACATCGCTTCTTGCATATATCCTTGCTCCGCCGTCCTTCAGAACCGACAGATCATTGTCCTTTGTTAGCTGACTGACGTACTGACGTGAGCAGTTGAGCTCATCACACACGTCCTTCGTGTCCATTATGTATTCTCTTGCCACTGTCTTCAATTCTTCTGCGCTGAGCGGAAGCTTTTTGCCTCTGCCATACACTTCCTCAGCAGTGATCACGACTGAGCCGCCTATCATAAGTCCGACTCCGCCTGCCATGACTTGACAATCGCTTTTCATTGTATGACTGAGCAGCGCTGACCTGATCTTCGTGTCTGACCCGAACAGATCCTCCAGGTCTGCCCTGAACACGGTGCCGTCCCGGAATACAAGAAGCGTATTCCACAAGTCAAGCCTGGCGGCAAAATCAAGTTTCTTTTTCCTTCGTTCAAGCGCCCAGACCGGAAGACTTTCATATTTAACAGGCTTGACTGCACAGTCATCCTGTGAGCATCTCCCTTCCGCCATCATCAGAAGCCTGAAAGCGTCGTAATTCTTAAGCCCGCTGTTCCTGAGAATTATGCCTAGACCCTGCCGGTCACGGGGAATGACCCTGGTCTCGACCCAGCGCCTGCTCCATTCCGGAGTCAGCGTATAATTTCCTCTCCTGACAAACGGACAGAAGAAGAGAGGCGTATCACATTCAGTAAGAGAATCATTCAGCTCTATCGAATACACATCATTCCGTTCATAATAGAAAAGATAGCCAATCGGAAGATCGTTCAGATATTCATCGATGATCTCACATACTTTCATACGCGCACCACCTCTTCCATATCATTTCCCATATCTTATCCCGATACACCTCAGACAAAGCATCTTCCAGACCAGAAAACATAACTTTTCTGTCTCGTTCTTCCAGCCTGCGAAGCACCGGCCTTTTGCCTTCAGGAATAAGGGTAAGATTATGCAGAGCCGAATGAGACCCCACAAAGCTCTGCACAGGTATATCGGCCATTGGATCGAATGCCCTTGCCTCTTCATCCGTTCTGCAGCTGAATATCAGGGACAATCCATGATCGAACAGCGGAGCTGGTCCTATTAGATTATTCCGCCTGTCTTTAAGTATCTCGATATTAGCCCCGTGCCTGTCTCTGTTCAGTATCAGGTAATCCACGACAAGCATAATATATATATATTCTGCCCAGCCCATGCGCGCGCAGAAATCCAGTCTTGATTCATCCGTATCATGCTCCATATCATAATAATCATCCAGCGCGATTTTACTGTCGCCATGATCCTTGAAATCCTCTGACACACAGACATAAGTCTCATAATCCTTACCGTCCATCGACACCAAAGCATGTATCAGCTGATAATGAACATGCTCGATCCCAAGTATCTGAAGAAGTCTGTCGGCTATTATTTCATTCACACACTCATGACCGGTTATACCATGTTCAGGATCAAAACACGAGAGCTTGTAATAAAGCTTTCTCCCGTCTCGTGTGTCATACGCCTTAAGATATGAACCTGCAGTACCTGAAGACTGCCTGGCATGCATCCATGTCAGGTAGCGTAGATCTGTTATTTCATTGATAACATCTGGTTTAAGCATGATTTCCTCCGGGCTTTGATTTATAATATCAGCGTAGCATTATACTTTACATATGTCAAGTTATATAATTTATTTATGTCAAGTATAATTATAAGGCTACATGCAGTCTACTAATTTGATTCATTATTTACATTCAGCTTCTCCTGCATTTCCTCGGCGCGCTCCCGCATACCTCTAAGGTTTACCAGGCATTCTCCACCTGAAATATTTACAGGTATATCATCTTCAAATGTGTAATTCAGCGGGAACCTTCCATTCTGGAAATCATACACCGTGATTGTGCATGAGTCCGGGTCGATGATCCAGTACTCCCTGCATCCCGCGCTCATATACTTGTTAAGCTTGAGTATCAGATCCTTTCTCCTCGTTGAAGGTGAAAGCACTTCCAGAACGAAGTCCGGCGCGCCGTAGATATTCCGACTCGTATTCTTCTTCTGGTCGCAGAGGATGACTATGTCAGGCTGAACCATGGTCCTTTCATCGCAGTCCAACTGCACATCGACCGGCGAAGTCAGGACATCACAGCTATGTGAAGACTTCTCGGCAAAACTCAGAAGCTGGAACATCACCTTTGAAATAATAAGCTGGTGTATATAGAAAGGAGCAGACATATCGTAGATAACTCCGTCGATCAGCTCCACCCGCTGGTCATCGGGAAGATTGTAGT
>CAZBFD010000212.1:0-2832 GCA_964491055.1 uncultured Eubacterium sp. | reverse complement strand
AAGTGTTACTTGCATTCGATATCGGAAACAGTAATACGGTGCTCGGAGTATTCCGTGACGGAGAGCTCCTTACAAACTGGAGGATCGAGACAGACCCTCATAAGAGCGCTGACGAGTACGGCATGCTCGTGTCCCAGCTTTTCGCGTATGACAAGCTGGACATGGAAGATGTAGACGACATCATCATATCCACAGTAGTGCCGTCTGTGCTGTACACGCTTGAGCACATGTCGATGAAATATTTCGGCTGCAAGCCGATCGTGGTTGAATCCGGAGTAAAGACAGGGCTCGTCATCAAGTATGACAACCCGAAGCAGGTCGGAGCTGACAGGATAGTAAATGCGGTGGCTGCTGTGAACAAGTTCGGCGGGCCGCTGATAATAATAGATCTTGGAACAGCTACAACATTCTGCGCTGTGACAGACAAGGCGGAGTACCTTGGCGGTACGATCGCTCCGGGACTCAAGATCTCATCTGAGGCTTTGTTCGAGAAGACAGCAAAGCTCCCTAAGGTAGAGCTGGATGAGCCGGGACATACGATCTGCAGGAATACTGTGGAGAGCATGCAGTCAGGACTGATCTACGGGCATATGGGAATGGTCGAGTTCATAGTCCGTGAAATGAAGAAAGAGCTCCAGGAGATCTGTGGAGCTGACAAGGAAGTTAAGGTCGTCGCGACAGGCGGTCTTGCTTCCATGATAGCAGGCGGTGTCGAATGTATCGATATCGTGGATAAGATGCTTACGCTGGAAGGCCTTGAGATAATATACGAGAAGAACAAAAAGCCGTGCAGGCACGATCAGAAAGACTTTGAATGGAACTCAGCGGAGTAAAATTAGATAGCCCATTCGTATTCGGGCCGATGGCGGGAATAACAGATGCCCCGATGCGACGCCTCACCAGAAAACTGGGGGCGTCGCTTTGCTATACTGAGATGATAAGCAGCAAAGGCCTCTGGTATAACGACGAGAAGACATGGCGGCTTTTGTATATGTATGAGGACGAGGGCCCGACGGCGGTGCAGATCTTCGGGCATGAGCCGGAGATCATGGCGGCTGCGTGTGAGAAGATCAGGAAGCTAAGCAACGTAATAGTTGATATAAACATGGGATGCCCTGTTCCCAAGGTGTTCAAGAACGGCGACGGATCTGCCATGATGCTTGACCCTGACCAGGCGGGACGTGTCGTGGAGGCATGTGTTAAAGCGGCAGGAAAGCCGGTGACAGTAAAGATAAGGCTTGGCGTGGACAATGCTCATGTAAACTGCGTCGAGATGGCGAAGACGCTCGAGCAGGCCGGCGCCGCGGCAGTAGCGCTGCATGCGAGGACCAGGGAGCAGTTCTACCAGGGAGAAGCCGACTGGAGCAGGATCGCGGAAGTAAAAAATGCGCTAAGCATTCCGGTCATAGGAAACGGCGACGTGAAGTCGGCTGAAGATGCACTGCGGATGATGAAGGATACCGGCTGTGACTATGTGATGGTCGCGCGGGCCGCGCTTGGGAACCCGTGGATATTCCGGGAGATGAATGCCGCGTGGAGAGGTGAGCCGGTACCGGAGAAGCCGGATATGGAGACGAAGAAGGCTTTGATGCTGAAGCAGCTTTCCGACATGTGTGAGCTCAAGGGAGAGTACGCCGCGGTCCGGGAGATGCGGAAAGTGATCGGCTGGTACATCAAGGGAATGCCGGGAAGCGCTGCGGTCCGGGGAATGGTGAATGAGATAACGAGCCGCGAAGAGATGGAGGAGCTGATATACCACTTTTAGAGAATATCCCGAATGATGCCTGGTATCAGAAACAGGCATGAGAAGTGGTACGATGAGCCGCATAGTAGTATAATTGATTGTAGTAGAGTGCTGTTACATATAGTTTTGTAACGGGGAGTGTCTGGTCATGGATGAATATCAGAGTTTGGCGGTAATATTAACAGCGGTCGAAGTGGAGACACGGGCAGTGATCCACATTTTCGACGGCTGGAAAAGGATCCACATTCCGGGGGACAAGCAGGAATACCGCGAAGTATTCATCGACCGGGACGGTCAGAAATGCAGGCTCATATCCTGCCAGCAGAAAGTTATGGGGATGACTGCAGCTACGATGCTTGCGTCAAAGGCGATAGCAGAATTCAGGCCGAAATACCTCATCATGAGCGGGATCTCCGCAGGTATCGGAGAACATGCGAAGCAGCTCTACGGCGATGTGATCGTTCCTGATATGATCTGGGACTATTCGACCGGGAAGTACGTAGGCCCTGATGAGTCAGAGATGCGGTTCGGCGATGTCGGTTTTCTTCCGCGGCCTATCATGATCCATACAGATGAGGAGGTCATGAAAGTGGTCAATGAGACAGTCGGCTCGCCCGACAATGAATTCCATGTGATCACAGGGCCGATGGCGTGCGGGAGCTTTGTCGTCGCGAACTCTGCGGTCGTGGACCAGAGGATCAAAGCCCTGTTCCCGGAAACAGAAGCGCTCGACATGGAATCATACAGCGTGCTGTATGCCGCTGAAAACGCATCAGAGCCGAGGCCGAAAGGCCTCGTTGTGAAAAGCATATGCGACTTTGCGGACAGCGGCAAATCTGATCAGTATCAGCGCTTCGCGGCGTACACGAGCGCGGGGTACGTGCAGTATCTGCTCAATAACTGCCTTCCGGTATGACTGGTTTAATTTTCCGTCACAGGGTATAATAAATTAGGCAGATAAGTGAGCAGTAATTGATATAATTGATATAGATGGAGGGAAAAATGGAAGAGGAAATCAAGGAAGAAGTCCAGGAAAAAGCTGACGATATGGGAGGCTACGTAGATCAGGACATAAACGACGAGGAGTA
>CAZBFD010000211.1:0-2851 GCA_964491055.1 uncultured Eubacterium sp. | reverse complement strand
CACCAGTCGGCCGCAACAAGCCGACTGGTGCCTGTCCCTTGTCAGCCGCAATGATCATTGGTCATCCGAAACGCTCCGAAAGGGGACTGTCCCTTTTCGGAGCGTTGAGATTTTAGTACGATAAAACTTCTTAAAATTCTTAAAATTTTTTAAAAAATGTGGGGGAGTTTTTTTCTTCTATGTATCTATATATATAAAGTGTGTATTTATGTACGCACGCGGGGTACCGGGAGATATCTGTATTTGATCGGTAATGGAGGAAAGGAAGATGCTGTGTTTTGCTAGAAGGTGTGTGACAGTCTTTGTAGCTGTCATGCTGGTGTTGGCTGAGCCCCTGATGACTGTAGGACCGTCCGGGCTTTACAGTGGTTATGGAACAGCTTATGCGAGTGTGGGATCTGTAACTGAGGGCTCGGATGTCATATATGATAAGACGGGAGGTATTCTCAGCAGTCTCGGCTTTGATACTACAAAGCTACCGGATACATATAATCCGAATGCCACTACGAACCCGTACGGATCTGATGTTTCCACTCTTTATGAAGTCAAGGAGCTGGTGAGCCTTGACACGTCTGAAACGCAACAAGGGGGCGTCTCAGAGCTTTTTGGACACAACAAACCACTAAACGGGAGTTTCGAGACATTCAGAAATGATCCGATAGTAAAGAACATCAGAAAAGATGATGATCCCCATAAGATGCAGGAAGGCGCATTTTTGTCTGCGGCAAAATGCGATATAAATGGTGATGGAAGGGACTCTGCTTTAGCGATAGTATATACGAACTATTCAACAGAGAAGGCTCAGGCGATCTATCATAATGATGACTTGACAGAACAGCAGAAAAAGGTACAGCTCCAGGAGCTTCAGTCTGTTTTCATGCGCATATACAGTCCTGCAGAAGGCATAATGTCTGATGCGATCAAAATAGCGGAGTTCAACAACACAGATAATAAGAATCTCGTTTATTTTGATTACTTTCTGCAGTCACAGATGCAGATAACTGCAGGGGATTACGATAAAGATTCGATAGATGAGATCGCGGTATATGTACCATCCAGTACTGAAAAGGTCAGGAACAAGGTGACGATATTCGATCTTACAGATGGCACAGAATGTGAGAATCCATACAGCGTCGCATCCTGGAGAGAAGCATGGAATTATGTGCTTCCCCTTTCCGAAAGTGAAGTCGTCAATTTCAGCAATAACGGTACGATAAAGTGTGTAAGAAACATTTACAACAACCTGGACCTCACTTCAGGAGACGCTGATAATGACGGTATCTGCGATCTGGTCGTATCATACGGCGCTTCTGAGACCGATAATTATCTATATGGTACCAATTCATTAAATCCTGTGATAATAAAGAGATCAGTCCCGAGTACATCAGTCCTGCTTTACGGAAGAGACAGTGGGCAGATGCTCAGGGATGAACAGGTATTGTCGTATGATGATAATGATCTTATCAGAGTATCATTTGCATTTGGCGACGTGGATGATGACGGAAATGAGGATATGTTTATCGGCGGCCAGCTGCAGAGTGAGTCAAAAAGAAATGAAACAAGAATACTTGGTAAATATGTATACGACGATGATTCCGACAGTATGGAAGTAGAATCCATACAGGATCTGAAAGTAGTTGAAGGAGATTATGACGACAGTGACAGGTTCTATTCCACTAACGGATGGAACGAGGCATATTACAGCGCGCCTCTTATGAAAACGAATCTTGCGGTCGGCAAGTTCATGGGAGAAGCCAGCAGCACTAGGATCTACATGGACAGTGTTCTATATTCATTTGAAAACGGACAGTATGAGATCATTGATGAGCTGGAGGATAGAAGCGAGCTTAAAGATGATGAGGGAAATTCATATAATCCGAAGAAATATAAGGGCAGCAGGTTACTCGCGGATATAAAGGATGAGTTTCCTGAGTTTTACGATATGCAGTGCTGGTATTATGAATACGGGGCAGATTCAGGTAATCTTACAGGTTCGCTTTCTGATTACCTGACCGTAGGCAGAGTGAGTGTCAATAAAGAAAAAGGAGAAACTGCCGCTGAAAGACATTATATAACAGACGCAAGGTTCTCTCTTATATATTTGAACACTAAGAACGAGCTTACCAAATATGAGATGAACCCTATAAACGGATATCAATATGACAGTATGACAAAGTCCGCTCCACGCTTCGTAACCACAGCGGACACTGACATAGACAGTATGGTAGCTACGTATACCGGAAAGCATGACATCGTTTATCAGAGTCCTAAAGTAATGGCGGTTCTTACATCTGCGCCGTATTTCAAGGATGTTGCAGACTTTACAGGTGGCAGCCTGGCTTCGGGATGCAGTACGACTTACGGCGAGACTGACGGTACTATCTCAGGTGACAGCCACTCCTTCAATTATAATGTCGGTGCATTTCTTAATGTAAACTTCGGTATAAAACTGGTATATATGACAGTCAAAACGACTGGAGGTTATGCCAGGAATGAATCATGGGGCAATACTGATACCACAGCTTTCAAGATGTCATACAAGACTGGAGGCGAAGATTCTGTAGTATTGTATTCCGTACCTACTGAGAATTATGAGTATGTGCTGGAGGGCATATCTGTAGACGACGACGGCAATTTCAAAAAATGTACGCAGCCTTTGATAGTCGCAAGGCCGCATAAGCCTGTCACACAGACGATCGCCCTCGATGATTATATAGATATACAGAAAAGAAGTAAAAACAAGATCCCTGATGTGACAAAATATTTCAAATCCACTCCTGGAGATCCGTCATCATATCCAAAGAGCCAGAATGACCTGACAAAAGAAGCCAAAGAAAAGCTCGGAGAAGTC
>CAZBFD010000210.1:0-2853 GCA_964491055.1 uncultured Eubacterium sp. | reverse complement strand
ATTCTTGTTTAAGTGGCAGAACCGCACCTTTTTTAGAATCTGTGCCAGCTGCACACCACAAACGGTCATAAAAGTGTTATTATAATTATCAATAGTTATAATGATACAGAGAGGTAATCAATATGGATATTTTGCAGACTTTCAAGGATTTCTGGTCGGGTTCCGGTAATTTTGACGCACCGATGAGTAAAGATGAGTTCTGGCGCCAGATCTGGCCGAACGCTATCCCGGGGCTGATTCTGTTCATACTGTCACAGACATTAGGCCGTGAACACAGCTTTTTCATGATTCTTTTCAGTGTATACTATCTTGTATTCCTGATCCCGCTGTTCTCGGCCATGTCAAGAAGGCTGAAAGACGCAGGGTGTTCCCGCTGGAACCTGCTATGGTTCTTCTTATCTTGTATAGGCTGGATCATTCTGGCGATCAAGCTGTCAAAGCCGAGCGTAAATGCTTTTGGGACGCCGGTAAATGCTGGTCCGGTTGTGTATCCGTCAGAGCCAGTCAATGCTCCGTCTGGTAGTACTGCAGGCCCGGCTCCTGCTCCTTCACCGCAGCCGGCAGTTGACACAGCATTTGTAAACGATGTACAGAAGTATACTCAGCTTGCTGATAAATACGCTCACAAAGAGAGCCTGCTCGTCGTCGAAGGTGAGGAAGATAAGGATGAAGAAGAGCTTGTCGCAGGAGGGAAGGCTGCTCAGCAGGCGATCACTGACTATCTGCTGACGTGCGCATCCGGATTCGCGACTTACGGCTGGTGGTATCATGCAGCAGGTCTTACCAGAATGCTCAGGAAGATCAGTGGTGCAGGCGCCGAGGAAGATCTGAGGAAGCTGAGAGATCGTCAGTCAAATATCTGGGAATATCATACTCAGGTAATCGACATTGCTGACAAGGAGCTTCTGGAGATCGCCAAGGAAACAGGGGACTTTGATGAGAATAATATTTCAGCAAAGTATGCTCACTCAGTGCTGCTTGACCTGCAGAGCGAATGTCCTCCAGAGAAGAGACTGGAGCACCTGTTCGCAATGAAGAGCAGCGTGGATAACTGGCCGGTTTCTGAGAAAGCATTCTACTACTTCATCGGAGGAGGAACAGCGGCGGCTCTCTATCCTGCCAATAAATCAAATCTTGCATTCTATGCTGCCCAGGTATATCTGGATCCTGATCCGAACAGCATGGGATGGCAGCATCTCCGTGAAGAGAATGGAAGCGATCTTAAAGCCACGCCAGAGAATGCGAAGCTTATGCATGAGAAATATCCTCTGCCGGAAAGTGTAGAAGAAACTGCAAACTATACTTACGGGCTTGAATAACACCCAGATCGAAAAAATGCTAAAAGAAAACAGGCATCATGCCTGTTTCTTTTAGTGTTTTGAGCTTGGTTTGAGGATTGATTGATGAATAGTTATCTCTTTTTTCTTTTGACTGTAATATAGCCGGCAAGAATTAAAGAAGTATTAATAACAAAAATAATATGCAAGAAAAATCCGGTGGATCTGCAGACCCGCCGGATAATTTTTCTGAAGTATCCCTTGTATAAAGGGCGGCTGGATTATTCTTCTTCAGCCGGAGCTTCCTCAGCAGCTTCCTCAGCCGGAGCTTCTTCTTCAGCTGGAGCTTCTTCTACAGGAGCCTCAGCAGGAGCAGCTTCTTCTGCTGGTGCTTCAACCGGAGCCTCTGCTGCAGGAGCTTCCTCTACAGGAGCAGCTTCCTCTGCAGGTGCTTCAGCTTCAGCAGGAGCTTCTTCAGCCTTCTCAGCCTTTTCAGCGTCCAGATCCATAGCGTCCTTGATGGAGAGGCTGATCCTCTTCTTTTCAGAGTTGATCTCAAGGATCTTAGCCTGTACGACCTGGCCCGGAGTAAGCTCGTCGTTTATGTTCTCGACACGCTTGTTGGCGACTTCAGAGATGTGGCAGAGTCCGTCAAGACCAGGCTCGACCTCTACGAATGCGCCGTATTCCTTAAGCTGTACGACCTTACCGGTAACGATATCACCAACATGATACTTCTCGTCGATGACAGTCCATGGCTCAGGTGTGATCTGCTTAAGTCCAAGCGAGATTCTTTCTTTCTCTCTGTTCTTGTCCAGGATCTTAAGGTCAAGCTTCTGGCCGATCTCGAGAGCTTCGCTTGGGTGATTGATCTTGCCCCATGAGATCTCTGAGATGTGCAGCAGACCGTCGATCCCGCCGAGATCCACGAATGCGCCGTAGTTCGCGAAACGCATTACTGTACCTTCAACGACGTCGCCGACGTTCAGGGTATCCCAGATCTCATCGATCTTCTTCTGCTTCTCCTCCTGCAGAACTGCTCTGTGTGAGAATACAGCTCTGTTTCCTCTGCGCTCATCAACTCTCGTTACCTTTACTGTGAGAGTCTGGCCGAGGAACTCCTCAGGATTCGTAACAAATCTGTTTGAAAGCTGTGATACAGGGATGAAACCGGATGCTTCCTTGTAGTAAGCAACCACTCCGCCCTTGACCACTCTTGAGACCTTGACCTCGATAGTTGATTTGTTCTCGAGAGCCTCCTTGATCTCATTCCAGTGCTCGCTGATTTCCAGCTTTTTCTTTGACAGCAGCAGTCCGCCGTCGTTGTCATCTGTCTTGATGACCTTTGCTTCGATCTCATCGCCGACTTTGAACAGATCTGAAAGTGTCTGTCCTTCTTCGAGAGAAACCTCGTTAGGATAGAGGATGCCGTCTTTCTTGCATCCGAGGTTCACGATCACCTCAGAGTCATTGACCTGATCGACCTTTCCCTTTACGATGTCGCCGCTTCTCGGAAGTCTCAGAGATGCCTCAACATCTTCCATAACGTCTTCCATACTTGTAACTTCTTTTGTGT
>CAZBFD010000209.1:0-2901 GCA_964491055.1 uncultured Eubacterium sp. | reverse complement strand
GCCACGGATACTTGAACTGTCTCAGATAATCCGCCGCCAGCGTATGGTCCAGATCATACAGATCCTCAATAGTATACATACACTTCTCCAAACTGCTTTCAATTCCGATATTAGTTTATATTAGAACCGCCTTCGGATATCAATCTCCGAATCGTACCTGACCCTTTCGGAGGTTTCGCTCCGAATCGCTCCGAAAAGGGACAGTCCCCTTTCGGAGGTTTCGCTCCTAAAGGGGGACTGACCCCTTTTCGGAGCTTAATTGTTTTTTTCCGCGTACATTATATCAAACTCGCATGCCTCCATAAAGCAAAATGCACTATATAAACACTTAATTCTTCTTCATACTTTACAAGTGCCCTTCACTGTGCACGTTAATCTTTCAGTCATCGTGGATTGAGGGCAAATATTCTTAATTCTACTTGCAAAAGCTACCAAAGAACGTCCATCCTGAGCAAGAAAATACCCGCAATTCGGAATGTTTCTCCGAAATGCGGACATGCTTGCTTCTATTTAGTTCCAATAACTACCACATCTTGATTGACTTTGCAGCTTAGTCTTTATTTCCCCACTGTGAACTCCGGGAACTCGTAGTCGAGGCCGAGCTTGTCGCGGACTTCGAGGATCTCGCGCTGGACGGTCTCTCCGACAGGGACGCCTTTTGTCTCGCGGTCTTTCCAGTTGTAGTATGCCTGCTCGCCCGGCGTGTAGATGCGGTCCTCGCCCGGCGCCTTCTTTGACGCGCGGAGCTCGCGGCTGATCTCGCCCGCGATGCGGCGGAACTCGTCCTGTCCCATGAACGCATCCGGATCCACCACGAAGAAGAAGTGTCCGAGGTGGTACATCTGCGGCTTTCCGTCAGGCCCTACCCCGGTCAAAGCCTTCATGTACTTCCCGCCTGCCAGTGCGGCGGAAAGGATCTCAACGACTGCGGCATAGCCGTAGCCTTTGTACCCTGCAAGTGTATCGCCGATCCCGCCGAGAGGTGCAAGCGCAGCAGTGCCGTCAACAAGAGCGTCGAGAATTTGATCACTGTCGGTCATCGTCGTTCCGTCCTGGTTTATGACCATCCCGGACGGCGTCGGCTGACCCTCGCGCGCGTAGTACTCGATCTTCCCGCGCTGGACGATCGAAGTCGCGCAGTCGATGCAGAACGGGAACTCCTCGTCGGTCGGGAGCGCGAAAGTAAGCGGGTTCGTGCCCATCATGTTTTCGACCCCGAACGTCGGCGCGATGCTCGGCCGCGCGTTGGTCCCGGTGATGCCGATCAGCCCCTCTTTGCTTGCCATCGTCGCCCAGTAGCCGGCGATCCCGTAGTGCGTCGAGTTCCGGATCGCGCCTCCCGCCATGCCGTACTTCTTCGCTTTGTCGATCAGCATCGTCATCATATTGTGGCTCGCGACCATGCCCATCCCGTCATGCGCGTCCATCACGACCGTCGTCGGCGTCTCCTTCAGGATCTCAATATTCGTCACCGGCAGCAAAGTCCCGTTCTCGATCCGGTCGATGTAGATCGGCTTGAACCTGTTGCAGCCGTGGCTCTCCACCCCGCGGCGGTCCGACTCAAGCAGGACGTCCGCACAGATCTCCGCATCCTCACGCGGCACCCCGTACCCCGCGAACGCATCGATCAAAAACCTGTTCATCTTGTCCCAGGCCACATGCGGCCTGTCATCCTCGAGATTAAGTCTGCTCATTGCACACTCCTATAAAACTCCAAGCTCCGAAAACGCTCCGAAAAGCGCTCCAAAAAGGGACAGTCCCCTTTCGGAGGTCTTCCATTCTACAGCCCGCGCTGGCTCTTTTCCCAGCGCCAGGCGTCGCGGCACATGTCGTCTATCGTAAGGTCGGCGTGCCAGCCGAGTATCTGATTTGCCTTGGCGGCGTTTGCGTAGCATGTCGCGATGTCGCCGGCGCGGCGAGGCGCGATCTCGTACGGGATCTTCACGCCGTTTACGCGCTCGAAGGCGTTGACAAGCTCCAGCACGCTGACGCCGTTTCCTGTGCCGAGGTTGAACACTTCAAATCCTGTGTTCTGCTCGGCGTAGTCGAGCGCGGCGAGGTGGCCTTTCGCAAGGTCGACCACATGGATGTAGTCGCGGACGCCGGTCCCGTCGGGCGTCGGATAGTCGTTCCCGAAAACGTTGAGCTTCGGCCGGATCCCGGCTGCGACCTGCGTAATGTACGGCATCAGATTGTTCGGAATGCCGTTCGGCTTTTCGCCGATAAGGCCTGACTGGTGCGCGCCGATCGGATTGAAATAGCGCAGCGCGACAAGAGACATTGAAGGATTTGCTGCTGCCGTGTCCTTCATTATCTGTTCTATCATGTACTTCGTCCAGCCGTATGGATTAGTGCAGCCGGTGTCCGGGTCCGTCTCGACATACGGGACTTTGTCGGACTTGCTGTAGACCGTCGCAGACGAAGAAAAGATCATGCTTTTGATGCCGTGCTCTGCCATGAGCTCGAGCAGCGTCACCGCGGAGTCCAGGTTATTGCGGTAATACGCGAGCGGCTTCTCCACCGACTCGCCGACCGCCTTGTACCCGGCAAAATGCATGACCCCGCTGAAGTCGTGATCCGCGAGCATGCTCTCCATCGCCGCCTTGTCAGTCACGTCCAGCTCATAAAAAGCCGGCCGCCGCCCCGTGATCTTCTCGATCCGGTCTATCACAGCCGCCTCACTGTTATACAGATTATCAACGATCACGACGTCGCGGCCAGCCTCAAGCAGCTCCACCGCCGCGTGCGATCCAATATAGCCGGTCCCCCCGGTCAGCAAAATCTCGCTCATACCATTCTCCTTTGCTCCGAAAAGGGTCCCCGGATCGAATGTTGATAGCGATGAAAAAAACAGAATCTGAAAAACAAATGAACTACAAAGGAGAATATTTATGAAACGAG
>CAZBFD010000208.1:0-2940 GCA_964491055.1 uncultured Eubacterium sp. | reverse complement strand
TATCACAAATACCACGCGCTCAAAACCCGCGAGCATTGCGTCATACAGTGAAAAGTCAAGGATTATCTCACCGTGGCTCCCGACAGGGTCGATCTGCTTGAGCCCGCCGTAGCGGCTTCCCATTCCCGCAGCCATGATGAGTAATATCGGTTTATTTGAACTTGCCATAGATTCTGCCTCCTGTTTGTCACCTTTTCGTTACAATTTTAGCGTGTATAGGCCGTAATGTAAAGATTTGGTATTGACCGTGCGGGTAGGTTTTGATTATAATTTATTATAGGGGAAGGGAGTAGAGATTATGAAGAGGATTTTTGGAGGGTCCGCGAGGGCCTTTGGTTGTGTGTGCATCGTTTTGGTTTTGATGTGCACATTTTTTGTTGCTGCATCGTACGCCGCGGAGACAGCGTCCGGAACAACGACTAAGAAGGAGCAGACGATCAAGCTTGAGCTCAGCAAGGGCTCGGCGGTGATCACGGTGAGCGACCCGGACAGCTGGGTCTATGCGCAGCTCCAGAAGACGGGCAGCAACTCGATCGGCGAAGCTGTCGGCGGAGAGAACCTGCTGGTCGCCCTCGGGCAGAAGAAGACGTTTGTGGTGCCGGTCAAAAAGAAGGGGACATACTATCTGTATCTCCACGGCAAAAACTCCGGGGCAGCATATAAAGTCAGCACTGTCAAGGCCGGCGGGACGCTGACGAGCGGCAAGCCGAAGCAGGGCACGAGCTTTGCGGACAACGAAACAGTCGTGTGGTACACGATCAAGATCAAGAAGACCGGGCAGCTCCGCGTCACTGTCAACGATTCCAGCTACCGCTATCCGGGATACAGCAAAGTCCAGCTGAAGAAAGACGACAAAGTCATCTCTGCTGAGGAGCACCTTATAAGAGGCCTGAACTTCAGCACTGTCTACGGCGTGTCTAAAGGGACGTACAAGATCGGAGTTAGAAGCTCGTCCGAGCTTTACAAGATAACGGCAGAGTTCACTGCGATGAAACCGGCGGAATACGGTACATCCAAGAAGAAAGCACCAGTAATCGCAAAGAAGACGAAGGCTTACGGCGTGATAAAGCCCGGCGAAACTGCAGCGCGCTGGTACAGGATAGACCTTCCTGAAAGGACGTCCAAGACAAAGAAGAAGACGATCCAGATCAAGGCTGACAACAGCAACGTCAGCACTGCAGGAGGGATCAACTTCAGGTTCACTTACAAGAAAATGTCCGATGGGAAATACGTATCCGTCAAGAAGGGCTGGCTCCTCAACAATTATCAGGAGGCACAGGACTTCAGCCTCTTCAAGAAGAAAGTGCGTACAGTGTACATATGCGTCGAGCCTGCAGAAGGCGCGAGCGGCACATACGAGATATACTGGAAATAATAAATACAGCAACATGACAATATAACCATAAGAATATGGATCCAGGCCGGGCTTGCCCCGGCCTTATCAGTGAACAGCATCAAAGGACAGACATGAAAAGAGAAAACAAGAAGGGCCAGTGGGGAAGCTCGTTCGGCTTCCTGATGGCTACAGTAGGAGCGGCAGTTGGCCTTGGCAATCTTTGGGGATTCCCGTACAAAATGGGTAAAGGTGGAGGCTTTATATTCCTTCTTATTTACCTGATCCTGGTTTTACTTGTGGGTATCGTGATGACGCTGCAGGAGCTCGCCACCGGGCGGAAGTCCGGCAAAGGCGTCCTCTATGCTTACGGCGCTGTGGATAGGAGAGCATCCATAATCGGCCTTTTCGGCTGGCTGTCTCCTCTTTTCATCATTGGGTTTTATTCGATGCTCGGCGGATATACGATCAAATACATGATCGCAAATCTTGGAGATGTTTTCCATGCTCCATGGGGAGTCTGCGGAGCGGAGAGCAGCGAATTCTTTACGGCATTTTATACAAATCAATATGAGAGCGCAATATATACCGTAGTATTTATCTGCCTCATATTATTCATCATTGCAATGGGCATAAAGAACGGGATCGAGAAATTCTCGTCAGTCGCGACACCGGCTCTCTTCGTGATGCTTTTGATCGTTATCGCGCGGGCGGTGACTCTGCCCGGCGCGCTTGAAGGAGTCCGGTTCATGCTCGTTCCAGACTGGTCTTTGTTCACACCGAGAGGGATAATAAACGTGCTCGCATCGGCAGGCGGCCAGATGTTCTTTTCACTTTCGCTCGGAATGGGGATCACGGTGACATATGGGTCTTATGTCAGCAAGAAAGACGACCTCCAGCAAAGCGCCATATTTATACCGATGGCGGATACTGCTGCAGCGCTTTTAGCCGGCTTTGCTACGATACCGGCGGTGTTCGCTGAGGGGCTCGACCCGGGACAAGGACCGGGGATGCTGTTCGTAACGCTCCAGACGGTGTTCAAGAGCATGGGAGCGGCAGGGCCTGTATTCGGGCTTATATTCTATCTGCTTGTTTTTATCGCGGCGATAACATCAGCGGTCTCAGTCATGGAAGCGATAGTATCTACTGCGCTGGATATAGTGGAAGCCAGAGTTAAAAATGCGAACAGAGTCGCAGTTACGATAGGATGCGGGATCTTCGCGCTTGCGGAAGGATTGTTCGTGTCGCTGGACGGCCTGGGGAGCCACGGATTCCCGCAGCTGTTCAGCCAAACCACATGGCTGGACACATTTGACCTTCTTTCAGAAGGGACGCTCATGCCGATAGGCGCGCTTCTTGCCGCAATACTGTTCGGATGGATCAGGCCTGGATACCTGGATGATGAGATCTCGCTTGGAAGCAGAAAAGACAACCTCAGGCATTATTTCAATTTCTGCATAAGGTGGATCGTTCCGCCGATAATGTTCATGGTCCTGCTGGGCCAGATAAGCGCATTTTTCGGGCTGGGATGGTTTGACTAAGATGATAGAGATATAAGCATAGCTCAATTAGTACTGTCAGCTGTATGCTTCTTGTCGAGCCAGAGC
>CAZBFD010000207.1:0-2946 GCA_964491055.1 uncultured Eubacterium sp. | reverse complement strand
ATATATAACAGTGCGGGCGGCTGCCCGCACTGAATATATTACCAAATTACATTGTATTATGTCAATAGTGTGTTTTTGGGGACTACGGACCGGCTTCGCCAGCGCGCCCGGAAACACATTGCCAACGAGATTTTGATCAGATCTCGAGCACCTTGCTGAGGAAGTCCTGTGTCTTCGGATTCTGCGGGTTCCTGAAGACTTCTTCCGGAGATCCCTCTTCCTGGATGACACCGTCGCTGATGAAGATCACGCGGT
The DNA here is from genome assembly GCA_964491055.1 of uncultured Eubacterium sp. GTDB lineage: Bacteria > Bacillota > Clostridia > Peptostreptococcales > Anaerovoracaceae > Aminicella. The sequence goes on along the minus strand of CAZBFD010000207.1, from coordinate 2,691 downwards.
CTGCTACTTCCATGGCGAAGCCCATCTCGTGTGTAACGATGACCATTGTCATTCCTTCTGCCGCAAGCTCTTTCATTACGACGAGTACTTCACCGATCATCTCAGGGTCGAGTGCTGATGTAGGCTCGTCGAAGAGCATGATCGACGGATGCATGCAGAGTGCTCTCGCGATCGCGACTCTCTGTTTCTGTCCGCCGGAGAGCTGGTGCGGGAACACATTTGCCTTGTCGAGGAGGCCTACTCTTTCAAGCATATACTTTGCTGTCTTTTCGGCTTCTTCCTTGCTTGCTTTCTTAAGATCAACAGGAGCAAGCGTCAGGTTGTCGAGCACGCTCATGTTGGCGAACAGATTGAAGTGCTGGAACACCATGCCTACGTCTTCACGTACTTTATTGATGTTTACTCTCTTGTCTGCTATATTGCTGCCGTTTACTTCCACAGTGCCCGATGTGATCTCCTCAAGGCCGTTCATGCACCTTAAGAATGTGGATTTTCCGCCTCCGGATGGCCCGATTATTACGAGTACTTCTCCTTCAGTTACATCCAGGTCAATCCCTTTCAGCACCTCCAGCCTGTTGTTGTATGTCTTATGGAGATCCTTGACGTGGATCTTTATCTTATCTGATTTAGGCTTAACTTTCTTCTCGATATGATGCGCAAGCCTGATATCCATTTCAGCCGTGCTGATATCACTCGGCTGATCTGCTTCAGGTGTGCTGATCTCACCAGGCTGCTCTGCTTCGGCTGCACTTAAATCATTTTGCTTTAGCTGCTGCTCGTCTGTCATAGTTCAGCCTCCTTTCCAGTATCTTAGCTATCCTCTGCAGGATCAGAATAACGATCAGGTACATTACACCTACGATCGCCCATACCTGGAAGGATTTGAATGTGATAGCGATAACGTTCTGAGCTTTGTTGACCAATTCAGGGAATCCGATAACGGAAAGAATGGATGTATCTTTCAGTGTGATGATGAACTGGTTCACTATGCTCGGGACCATGTTCTTGATCGCCTGCGGAAGAACTACCCTGTACATGCTCCTCCAGTAAGTCAGGCCGAGGCTTCTCGCCGCCTCCATCTGCCCGGGATCGATCGACTGTATGCCCGCGCGGATGATCTCCGCCATATATGCACCGCAGTTGAACGCCAGGCACAAAGTACCGGCTGTAAGCGCTGTCAGTGTAACTCCGAGGTGGAAGAACTGATTGAGAGCATATGGTACGCCGAGGTAAATGAAGAATGCGAGCACGATCATAGGAACGCCCCGGATCAAGTTGACGTAAAGCATAGCAATCACATTACAAGGCTTGTTCTTCACTACGCTCATCAGTCCGAAGATTATACCAAGAATGCATCCGAAAAACAGGCCAAGTAAAGCAAGTAGCAGCGTCTGCCCCATTGCTCTCAGTAAGATCGGACCATATTGAGATAAAATTTGAGCCATAAATTACCGTCCTTCAGAAATAGAAAGGGCATCGGATCGATCCAATGCCCTTTTGATTCTCTATATTTGCCGCTTATCCAAGATATTTTGCAATGATCTCGTCATATTTGCCGTTTGCCTTGATGTTTGCAAGACCAGCGTTGAACTTGTCGATCAGCTCCTGTTTGTCAGCATTGAAGATAGCCATACCATAAGCTGCAGGATCATTCTCAGTTCCTTCGACGAACTTCATATCAAGCTCTCCAGCCTTGATGCTGTACTTGAGGATCGGGGTATCATCGAAGCAGGCTGCTGCCTGTCCGCCTGTTACCTGCTGATACATGTCAGGAGAAGTTGAAACACGTGTTACTGTGAAGCCTACCTTCTCGCTGAGCTCTGTAGCATACTGGTCGCTCATTGTTCCATTCTTAACTACAACAGTCTTTCCCTTGAGGTCGTCAATAGACTCGATGTCGGAATCAGACTTTACAGCCATTCCCTGTGTAGCATCATAGTATCCGTCTGAGAAGATCCAGCCGTTCTCTTTTCTTTCATCTGTGATGGAAGCGCCGGCGATCATTCCGTCTGCCTGTCCTGCCTGGCACTCAGCGATAGCAGCATCCCAGCCGATGTAGTGCAGGTCATATGTGAAGCCCTGGTCTTCTGCAACAGCTGCGAGGATATCCATGTCGATACCTACGATATTTCCGTCCTCATCCTCAAACTCGAATGGGCTGAAGCCCTTGTCTGTTGCGATAACGTAATGAGCTGCTTCCTCTGCCGGAGCATTATCACTGCTGTCTTCTGCAGGAGCAGAGTCACTGCTTCCGCATGCAGCAAGCATACCGATCGCCAGAGCCATAGCAAGTACAAGTGCTAAAATCTTCTTTAAATCTTTCATTCTCATATCCTCCTAATTACAATAATGGTTGACCCATCTTTTGCCAAGACGCAGCGCAGAACCAATCAACATCAAAATCTCCTGCGCGCATAAAACACTGGTACGTATTATACCATTGATATTTCAACATTTCAATACTATCAGGCACATACTGCTGTTCCTCCGTCTGCACCCGAAACTGCCCATATGTCAGCAAAACAGCGCTTTTGAGGTTTAGCACATCAAAGTGAAAAATGTATTTTTTTTGTATTTAACATTTGAATCATGCTCTGCAGGTCTATCCTACAGCTCGACAAATGGTGATTTGTGCGGATGTCATTAACTTGAAAAATGGTGATTTGTCGAAATGTTGGTTTTACTGCACAC
>CAZBFD010000206.1:0-2949 GCA_964491055.1 uncultured Eubacterium sp. | reverse complement strand
AATACAGTTACAGTCGCTCTTACGATCGCGTCGATCTCTGTCTGGCCTTCAGGCAGCTCCTTGAACTTTACCGTAGCAATTGAGCTGGCATACTTATGCGGCCTGATTGTAGCAAACTGTGCATCCTCTTCATCAAGCTCCCATTTGAAATCCAGATCTCCGTCATCTCTTACGAGATCGCCCTCAAAGTCCTGATATACTTCCGCTGAAAGAGGTATTTTACCTCCAGGAAGTGCGATGTACTCGCCGCCGAACATAGGACTGATCTCTACATCGTAATCACCGTTGTCCGCATATACTGTACCGGCTGCGGACAGCATCAAAATCATTGCTGCTACAACTGCCAGCAGGATCGCAGGCAGGTTCTTAGTTTTCATTTTCATGATATTCTCCTTTCGATCTCTGCATTCTCATTAAGGTATATAAACTGTTGTATTGATCGGAGCATTGTAGAATACCCACATTGCATTGTTGTATGACAGGCGTACGCTTCCCTTTGAGTTGTTGATACCGAGACGTCCGTCATAAACAGATCCGTCAGATGCTCTGTAGATGATGCTGTTAAGAGCATATTGTTTGCCGGTGTCGTCTTTGTAGAATCTGCAGAGTCCCCAGCATCTCACCTTCACACCTGAAAGATCATCTACTACCTCATGCTTCTTGAGCTTCTGGTAGATCTTGAACGTTCCTGAAGGTGTCGGGTTCTGCGAGTCACCGATAGAGCATGTGAATGTGTAGACCTTCTTCCAGCTGCCCTTCTTGCCTGTGTATACTCTCACCTGGTGGTTCTTCTTGATGACCTGGATGAAGTACTTGGTCTTGCTTGACTTGTTCTGGATGTTCTTGTCGATCTGATCCATCGATCCGGTCAAAACCCCTGTCTTATTATCGAATGTATACCATGTGTTTCCGATCTTCTTCTCGCCAGTTGCGACCTTGCCGCCGCCCAGGCTGTACCTCTGCTTCTTGTCAGAGCCTTTGAACCAGCCCTTGTTCTTCACGGCTTTGCCGCTTGAATAGAAGTAATACAGAGCGCCGGAGATTTTGTGAGCGCCCGTCTGCATGACGCCCTTCGAGTTGAAGTAATACTTGTAGCCTTTGATCGTCTTGAGGCCTGTCTGCATGACGCCGTTCGAATCAAAGTAATACTTCTTGCCGCTGATTCCCTTGAAGCCTGTCTCCATCTTGCCGCTCTTCGGGTCGAGGCGGTATTTCTTGCCGTTAAGTGTGAGCCAGCCGGTCTTCATCTTTCCGCTTGACGGAGTGAAGTAGTACTTGTCATTTTCGATCTTGACCCAGCCCGTCTTCATCTTGCCGGTCTTCTTGTCGAGATAGTACTTGGAGCCGCTGAGCTTGAGCCAGCCGGTCTTCATCTTTCCATTCTTCGGATTGAAATAGTACTTGTCCTCGTCGATCGTTTTCCAGCCGGTCTGCATCTTGCCTGTGTTCGTATCAAAGAAATATTTGTTTCCCTTGATCGTCTTAAGGCCTGTGTACATCGCACCGTCAGTCACATCGAAATAGTACTTGCCCTTCTTCCATGTGAGCCATCCTGTATGCATTGATCCGAGTTTGTCGGTCGCAGGATTAGTTCCTTCCGTCTCATAATAATTCTTGGTACCGTCGTCCAGATTCTGCCAGCCCGTCACCATAAGCCCGGTCTGGTCGAAGAAATGCCAGGTTCCGATGAGCTGCTTGCCGGTCACAGGTGCACCGTTAAGATAGTACATCCACTTTCCGGTCGTGGCATCCTTAGTCCAGCCATCCTCACCCTCATTCATCCTGAGCTTTGACTCCAGCGACACGACCTCCGCTTCGCCACCGCTCTCCTCTGTGAGCACTTCGTCAGCAGGTGTCTCGCTCTCCTCAGCAAAAGCCAGAGACGCAGGCACCATGACCGCGATCATGCACACAGTCAGCACTAACAAAAGAGTTTTCTTCATCCTTGTCCCTCCTTCATCAACTTGATCTATAACCGATTACAACTAACACTATCATCTACGCTGAAATATCCAATTTGTCTCCACGATAGAACACAAACATGAAACCCCAATTAAAAATCCCAGCCGAAAATAAATGCCAGTTACCCTGACTATATAATAACACACAGAGCATTGAAAAACATGACAAAAAATGTTCCGAGCTGTCACATCATATTTTTCTGGCATAGTTCGGCGATCGGGCACCGTTCGCACTCCGGGCTGCGCGCATGGCAGCAGTACCGCCCGTGGAATATGAGCAGATGGTGCGACTCGGTCAGCCTGTCGTGTGGAAGCTTCCTGATCAAAGCCTGCTCGGTGTGCTCCACATCCTTCTCATGCACCAGTCCGATCCTGTTAGACACCCTGAACACATGCGTGTCCACCGCGATCTGCTGCTCGCCGAACCCCTCTGCGAGCACGACGTTCGCCGTCTTCCTTCCGACACCCGGGAGCGACTCCAGGTCCTCCCTGCTCGCCGGCACCTCACCATCAAAATCTTCAGCGATCTTCTTCGAAAGCTTCACTATGTTCTTCGCCTTCTGGTGATACATGCCGATCCGCTTAATGTACACTTCCACATTTTCAGGCGCAGCATTTCCAAGCTCTTCCGGCCCAGGATACGCTTTGAACAACTCCGGCGTAACCTGGTTCACGCTCACGTCAGTCGTCTGAGCAGAGAGCACCGTCGCGACGAGCAGCTGCCATACATTCACATGCTCGAGAGCACACTTTGCATCCGGATATTCGATTCCAAGGCGGTCGAGTACCTCGACCGCCTGCGCCTTAGTCAACGTTCTTTTTGCCATCTTTCAACAAACTCCTAAAGCTTCTGAAAGTATCAGATGCTTTCAGAAGCATATGTTTCTCCGCGGCTAATGGCTAATAGCTATTAGCCGCAATGAAGGTATCAATTTTCTTGTACCTCCGAAAAGGGACAGTCCCTTTTCGGTGCGCTACAAAATTCTCC
>CAZBFD010000205.1:0-2951 GCA_964491055.1 uncultured Eubacterium sp. | reverse complement strand
GGTTTTCCTCCTGGATCATGTTGACGGTCTCCATTATGTCTTCAAGATTTACCATTGTCTGCCTCCGCCTAGATCCTGTGCATGGAGTCGAAGATCTTCTCGTGCATCACGTGGACGGTCATGCCCGGCACAGCGTTCTGGATCTTCTTCTCGATCTCGTCAATGGCGCTGTTCGACTCTGTGATGTCGATGATGAGCGCCATGCAGAAGATCCCGTCCAGAACGGACTGTGACAGGTCCGTAACGTTCGCGTTGCAGTCAAAGCATACGCCGGTCACCTTGGCGATGATCCCGGTGTGGTCGTTACCCACTACAGTGACGACGGCTTTCTGTGTGTCATGCATATCAAAAACCCCTTTGTCTGTAAAGCGCATGCCGCGGCAGCGGCCGCGCTGTATAATGTCGTAATCTGTGATAGTATCAGACAAAACCTATACTTCGTAAGTCTGGAACTTGTCTTTCTCGTCTTCTGTATCTTCCTTGAATACGTACTCGTTTCCAGGGAGGACAGCGTTAGCGACTATACCAACGATAGAAGCTGTTGCAAGAGCTGAAAGCGTGATGCTTGTTCCTGCGATGCTGAATGTGATCCCGTCACCAAGTCCGAGAGCGAGCACCATGATGAGCGCCGCGATGATCGTGTTCCTGGATCTTGAGAAGTCTACGTGGTTCTCGACCATGTTCCTGATTCCTACAGCAGAGATCATTCCGTAAAGGATGAGTGAGATGCCGCCGATCGTTGCGGCAGGCACCGACTCGATAAGGTATCCTACCTTAGGAACGAATGAGAGCAGGATCGCGAAGCATGCTGCAAGCTCTATTACCTTTGGATCATAGATCTTTGTAAGAGCAAGCACTCCGGTGTTCTCGCCGTATGTTGTGTTGGCAGGTCCGCCGAACGCCGATGCAAGGCATGTTGCAAGTCCGTCTCCGAGGAGCGTCCTGTGAAGGCCAGGCTCTTTGATGTAGTTGTGGCCGGTGGTAGCTCCGATAGCGTTGATGTCGCCGATGTGCTCCATCATGGTAGCGAGTGCTATAGGCATGATCGTGATGATCGCTGTGAGGTCGAACTTCATCATAGTGATCGGCGGAAGCGCGACGACGGCTTTACTGCCGAATTCAGCGAGTGAAACGTCACCGAGGATAAAGGCCACAACGTATGATGATACGATACCGATGACGATCGGGATGATCTTCAGCATTCCTTTGCCCCAGATGTTGAATACGATCGTTACAATGATCGCGACGAGCGCAACGCGCCAGTCCGTCTTGCAGTTATCGATCGCGCTCGGAGCAAGGTTGAGGCCGATAGCGATAATGATAGGACCTGTGACTACCGGCGGGAAGAAATGCATTACTTTTTCTGAGCCGTAGAACTTGATGAACGCCGCGAGGACTACATAGAGAAGGCCTGCGCAGAATACTCCGCCGCATGCGTACGGCAGCATCTCCTTGTTAGGCTGTCCGTCGATTAAAGGCGCGATTGCTGCATATCCGCCGAGGAATGCGAACGATGATCCCAGGAATGCAGGGACCTTGCCTTTGGTCACGACGTGGAACAGCAGTGTCCCGAGACCTGCGAAAAGCAGTGTGGTGGAAACATCGAGTCCTGTCAGAAGTGGAACAAGTACGGTGGCTCCGAACATAGCGAATGTGTGCTGGAGCCCTAAGACAAGCATCTTAGGAATGCCAAGCGTAGTGGCATCATAGACCGCTTCATCATTGAGGGTGTTGTTGTTCATTGATTACTCCTTTTCTATGAACAAAAAGATATAATTCCAAGCTCCAACCCCTCGCCTGATGTGCGTTTACCCCTAAAAAAATGCCCGAACATCGTCGGGTATTTTTTTATCTATATAATGATATAATTTCTGGCCGCCCATGTCAAGGAATATGGGGCAATTATTAGTGTATTCTTAATGTATTTTGCCGCTATATACACAATATGGTGTGATTGCAGGCGAGCATGCAGTTGCTCTGATTGAGCGGCATTCGAGCACAGGATCCATGACCGGTGCTCATCAGCTGAAGTACCTGAAAACGCCCTTTACCTTGCCCTGGACCTGGCAGTCCTTAACTAGGATAGGGGACATGGTGTCGTTCTCAGGCTGGAGCCTGATGTGGTCCTTTTCCTTGTAGAAAGTCTTGACAGTTGCCTCATATTCGAAACCGTCTATGGTCGCGACTACGATGTCGCCGTTCTCAGCAGTGTTCTGGCTCTGGACGAGGATCAGGTCACCGTCCATGATGCCTGCATTTATCATGGATTCACCTTTTACCCTGAGCATGTAGCAGTTGTCAGAAGCATACTGCTTAGGCACAGGGAATGTGCTTTCAATATTCTCTTCAGCAAGGATAGGCATTCCGGCCGCTACGCGTCCTACTACAGGAACGTCCACGACTGCCTCCTGCTCGCGGAGGTTCGCCGATACTATGCGCTGCTCAGGCTGCTCCTTTTTCTCATCCGCATCTTCATGCGCGAGCACGAGAGTCCTGGTCTTGGAATCCTGCTTCTTTATATATCCCTTCTTGACAAGCTGGGCTATGTCCTTATGAGCTGTGGATGTGGACTTGATCCCGACCGCAGAGCATATTTCCCTTACTGTCGGAGGATATCCAGTCGCTTTGAGTTCTTCCTTTATATATGCAAGTATCTTCTGCTCCCTTGGCTTGAGAGCATCCTCTTCCTTAGCTTTCTTCTTTCCCGAATTAACCGCCATGATACGATCTCCTGTTCATTAACACCAATAGCTGCTCACAGTCTAATCCCGTTCTTGCGAACAGTATAACACGTTCGCGAACAGATGTAAACATATGTTCTCAGAGAAATTTTGTTTTTTTGAACACGAGCTCGCTGTGGTTCTGAAAAAAGTGCTTGCAATGTACATGACGGTATGGTATATTATTCGAGTAACGAAGTAGAAGTAATCCGCTTCTCACCTTGTATGACG
>CAZBFD010000204.1:0-2952 GCA_964491055.1 uncultured Eubacterium sp. | reverse complement strand
CAAATCACCATTTGTCGAAAAGCAAACACCCACACAAATCACCATCTGTTGAGCAGTTGCCCTCACAACTCACCGTTTATATAATTAGTGTGATGGATATGAGGGGATCATTCTTTCTCGTAATAATATGAATACTCTATACCAAGTTGAGTACTATGTCCCCAGTTCGGTTTTATTCCTGGTTATACTCGAAAGTCTCGCCGTCCGGCATATCGGCTCTTACGCTGAATGCGTATGTATTCAGGTCCGCAGATAATTTAGCCGTCTTTTCGCCGTTATGCCATTCCATTTCGATCATGCCCGGCTCAGGGGCTGTGATACTGATCCTGGCGCCTTCATCGAATGCGCCTGAGTCAGATCTCATCTTGAGGAGCGCCAGCTGATCGCGGACAACGGCCCTGCCGAGGCGTTCCTCTATTTCTTCATTGGAAAGATTAGTGCGGTTGATCTCTTTGTGACCGTCTTCGCCGTAGCGCTTTACCGCCTCCCAGTCATTCTCGCCTGCAAAAAGATCGAGATACCATACCTGCGGCTTGCCCGGCATGAAGAGCTGGATCGCTCTCGCAAGGAGCATCTTCCGATCATCAGCACCGAGAGCGCTGTAATATGTGGCGTTGACCTGATAGTACATGTTCTTTTTGCCGTGCAGATTTTTGATCAGTCCGCCGCGGGAAACGATAAGGTCTATCAGTTCCTGGATACGGTCGTCAGGCACAAGGCCCTTAAGGTCGAGCATTGGTATCCCGTCGTGGCATCCCAGCATGTTGACTGAGTGGATGCCGTTTTCTATCTGTTCGTTCGCCCATTTTACAAGATATGAGCTCTCGTGGAATTCTATGGCGTCTATCAGGAGTCCCGGAAGGAAAAAGTCGTACGACAGATACTTTCTCTTCGCGAGTTCTATATATTTTCTTTCCTCATATGCGTCGTGTATCTCCGGAAGAAGTGTGATCCCCTTTGTTTCTGCCATCAGGCGTATGCGCTCCAGTATATCCCACGTCTCAGGGTCGTTCATGAAGTTCTTACGCCCCGGGATCTTGGATGCGTATCCGAACGCGTCGAGACGAACGATCGTGGTGCCATAGCCCGCAAGGGTATCGAGCACCTCATCGTAGAACTTCCATACGAGCTCAGACTTTATGTTCACGTCCATCTGCCCGAGATAGCTTCTATGAGATTCCATCCAGCCGATAACGCGGCCGCATTCTTCTTCGTCAAGTACATCAAAATCCATGTCGGCTGGTTTTCTGCCTTCCCCGAGATAATCAGAGATCGCATCTGACACCGACAAAGCCTGCCCGTACTGGAGGCCGCATGCTTCCATGAGCTCTCTCGGATCCGGCACGGTATACTCGACCTTCTGGTAGAATGTGTTCCAGTAAGGGACTTCTTTCCCGTCCGGGAATCGGATCATCAGGATAGGGAGTCCCGGCTTTCTGAAAAACATCTTGCTGATGTATTTCTCATCAGGCTGGATGTAGCCTCCGTCAGTCATTTCGCCCATGCCTTCCCAGAACTCGTTCCAGTTGATGAAGAAGTCACGGTATCCGGACTTGTCGCCGTTCTTTACAAGGTCCTGGAACTGCGGTGACAGAACGGAGATATGGTTAAGGACAAAATCAAGCTTTAGCTCGAGTCCGGAGGCTTTCAGCCTTTCGATATCATCCCTGCTCGCGTAGATTTTGTTAAGATCGTAGCTGATGACCGAGAAACCGCGGTCCAGGTCAGAGTGATATAAGCTGGGCAATATGTATATGGATCCGAATGCTCCTTCAGCCTCGTCTCTCTCGAGGAATCCTGCTATGTCAGAAAGCCTGCCCCCCATGCTGTCAGGGTAAACGTTCAGCATCGGCTTGTTATTCATTATTTCTGTCCTCCGTCCATAAGCTTGCGGTAAGCGTCGTATGTCAGCAGCTCTCCTGCCTTTGATACTATGATCTTTGCCTTGTGAGCCTCTGCGTCAAGCATCTTCTGCTCAAGCTCGAGCACCTGCGTGATCATAGGGCTGTCCGGCTTGCCGTCACGGTTTCTTGCTTTTCTGTGAGCAAGGGTCTCCTCAGGCGTGCTGTTAAGAAGGATCGGGATATCAACGCCTGTCAGGTTGTCGCTGTTTCCGTGAGTCCACTCAAGGATCAGCACGTCGATCCCGGAAAAGTCGACCTTTTCGTACCATAGATCGTCAAGTTCTCTTCCCATGCGCTTGAGAAAGATCTCTTTTTCACCCCGGTGGAACTTGTCCAGGATTTCGCTTACTTCTATATAGTCATGCTCGTTCTGTGATCCGAGATAGGCTGCAAGTGCCTCCGCACCTTTCTCCTGATATGTCTCGAGCCAGTCATATTCAGATCTGAGAGTCTTCTCGGCATCCAGGTCTTTCGCCCAAAGATCATGAAGCTCGTCCATCGCTTTAGGCGTCACGAGCCCGGCGGCAAGAAGTCCTCTCATTCCTCCGGTCCTGTAGATCCTTGCACGCTCGATGTCGTTCTCTTTAGGGATACGCCATGGGTAGTTATCTCCGCTCATGACGTATACACCAATCCCTTCCTGCTGGAAAAGATATCCTAATATAGAAGCGATCTCACTCTTCCCGACACCGCTTCCGCCATGGACAGCGATGACTATTTTGTCACTGGCCAATTTGCGGCATTCATCCCTGAGCACGGGGTAGATTATCCCGGCTTTACGGATATGCTCATCTGTGATTTTGATCTTATCGCCCGGCATATCTCCATGGATGATATGCTCCGGTACTTCAGGCATTTCCCACCTGTCATTAAAAGATAACGGCATCGTTTTTCTCCTCCCTGAGACGTTTTCCAATTTCATTGCAAACGGATTATACTCAGTGCCCATTGCATTGTCAACTGCAATTAAAGAAATAAAAGCATTAATCTCATAATTTAAAACCACTGCAGGGAGAATCTTCCTCGCTCTGCAAGCTTCTTTCAATCG
>CAZBFD010000203.1:0-2973 GCA_964491055.1 uncultured Eubacterium sp. | reverse complement strand
TGTGACAAAAGTCACTATCCCGGTCAAAACGGGCAAATACAACAACCATATGATACTTTGGCTTAAGGGAACGAAGAAAAAGGTAAAATGGTCGACTTCAAATAAAAAGGTCGTTTCGATAAGCAAATATGGCGACAAGTACTGTGTTGATCTTACAGCAAAAAAGAAGGGTAAGGCGACCATCACTGCCAAAGTGGGCAGCAAAAAGTATAAATGCAAGGTAACAGTGACAAAGGCGAAGAGCAAGAAACAGCTGGCGAAACTGATTTCGGTGGATACCAGTACCGTGCAGGATCAGTATATTACCTTCAAAAACAAATCGAAGTATTATCTGACAGCATATTGGACCTTCGGCCTTTATGATGAGAGTGGCTATAAAGCTGATTGGGATGAGACATTCGTACATCTGAAGCCTAACGGATCAGTGAAGGTAGCCATCAAGAATCCTCATCAGTGTCCTGAGTTGAAATTCACAGAAAAGAATACTTTTATCGACTATGAATATCATCCGATCAAATATTCATATGAGAAAAAGGAAATAACAGAAGACAATTACCTTCCGGTAGCAGTCACAAATAAATCGCTCTATAATGAATCATTATACTACGTGACAGCATTCTTCAAGAAGGATGGCAAGATCGTCTGGGCACAGCAGAAGGATACCGATGGGTCTACAGGATTGAACATCAATCCGGGACAGACCAGGACTCTGAAATTTTATCTGGGTTCAGTAAAACCGGAATATGATACGATCAGCATCCAGGTCAATAAATCGTCAGGCTCAGCCTTTGGCGGCGGTGATGTTGAATAAAAATGACCTGGTCGGTAAGATTGAGCTGTTCGTTTTAGGGTGACTGGTAAGTAAAAGGAGGGAATCATGTATATCAAAAGAAGGATCAGCATGGTTTTGATCGCGGTGCTGTGCATGGTGCTCGCGACGAGCATGCTCGCGGCATGTGGCGGAAGCTCCGGCTCGAATTCCGGGAGCGGTGCACCTGAACAGGAAGAAACAGCTGAGCCAGAAGAGGAGCCGACTGAAGAGGCGGACCCTTCGGAAAAGTTCATCGGCTCCTGGAAGCTGGCTGCCGCTAAATCACAGGGAGTGGTCATGAGTGGGGACTTCAGTAAACTCCTGGAAATGGACGATGAAGGAATGCTCACGATCGATGAAGGCGGCACCGGCAAGATGAAGATGGGCGACGAGGCAGCGGATATCACCTGGAAGATGAACGGTGATAATGCAATAACTATCGATTCTGAGAAAGCAGAAAAGCCGATCGACATAGCCTATGAAGACGACACTCTTCTTATGACTATCGAGGAAGACGATCAGGAAGCGACCGCGATATTCACGCATGACGGCGCTTATGCCGAGGCAAGGACGATCAGCATGGACGGCGCTGAAGACATCACCTCTGAAGATGAGCTTATCGGAAGCTGGGATATGACAGGAATGGCGATCATGGGTATTTCTATCTATGGCGAAACGGAAGACCTGACGAAGATGAGCGGCGGAGAAGATATGTCAGTTACCTTCGAGAAAGGCGGCGTAGCCAAGATGATGGACAGCGAATGCTCGTGGACTGTAGGGAGCGATGGAGCTGAATTCTCATTTGGCGGAGTGTCTGATGAGTACTCATGCCCGATCAAGAAGCTGGGCGAGGACATTATCATCGACATGAGCAAGATCATGGGAGAAGGCGAGATAATAATATTGCTGTCCAAAGGTACGGTATAGTGGTATACTGATAATAGAATTACAACGTGAAGGCTTTGTTGGGTAAAGGCAGAAATGATCACTTACCGCGAAATGAGACAATCGGATATACCGGCGCTTCTGGATATGATCTGGAAGATGTGGGCGAGCCCTAAGGTCCAGGCTAAGCCGTGGGTCGCCGTGCACTATGCCGAGATGGTGCTATATTATGAGCTGCTCCACTCGACTGTCGCTTTTGTCGCGGATGATGACGGCAAAGCTGCCGGAATATGCGTGCTCGACATCAAAGATGAACATAACTTCCATACAGATTACCTTATGAAGATGATCGATGCGGTCATGCTCATGACAAAGGACCCTGACGGGCTGGAAAACCTGAAGCATTCCACTAACGCCAATCGCGTATTCAATGATTCTGAGGAAGTGCTCGAAGGAAAGAATTATGGAGCAGAAGTGGCCTTGTTCATCATGGATGAGCACCACAGAGGGCAGGGCATCGGAAGCGGTATGTTCAACCACATCGCTCATTACCTGAGCGAGCACGGGGTGAAGAAGTTCTACCTGCATTCCGATGAGAGCTCATATCACCAGTTCTATGGAGAGCATCGCGGCATGGATCAGATCGACAGACGTCCGTCAGACGGATCGCTCGGAGCAATCGACAACGTTACACTGTATATCTATGCAGACGATGTAGCAGATCAGATGCACGTATAATACATGCTGGCAATAATGATAAGATAATAAAGACCGCGGTCATAATGGCCGCGGTCTTTTGCTGCACACTATCTGTGTTGTAAAAGCTTTTCTGTCAAGATCTAGCTGAGTGCTGCTGTGATGAGTGCCATCTTGTAGACTTCGTCAGCGTTGCAGCCTCTGGAGAGGTCGTTGATAGGAGCGTTAAGTCCCTGAAGGATAGGTCCGTAAGCTTCGTATCCGCCAAGTCTCTGAGCGATCTTGTAGCCGATGTTTCCAGCTTCGATGCATGGGAAGATGAATGTGTTCGCCTGTCCGGCAACCTTTGATCCCTTGCACTTTGTCTCTGCGACTACTGGTGATACAGCTGCGTCGAACTGGAGCTCGCCGTCGATCGCCATATCAGGAGCCATCTTCTGAGCTTCTGCTGTAGCATCCTGTGACAGCTTGACTGTGCCGCCTTTGCCGGATCCCTTTGTGGAGAAGCTGAGTACTGCTACCTTAGTGTCGATGCCGAATACTTCAGCTGTCTTAGCTGTTTCGATTGCAACTTATGCGAG
>CAZBFD010000202.1:0-2988 GCA_964491055.1 uncultured Eubacterium sp. | reverse complement strand
CTAATGACCCACCACCAGTGGGAAGTTATAAAAGGGACGGTTCTGCTTGTCACCTTTTGGCTATTTATCTGCGCTTGCGGTATACTTTCTTTTCCTGATTTCTCTTTAATATGAAATTCAGTATGCCGCCGACTATAGCAACGAACGCTGCTATGGCAATGACACCTTTGGCTGCTTCCTGTGGGATCTTGTTGCTGGTGCTGATGGAATCTTTGTAGAATGTCAGCTTGTAGCCGATAGCGACGGGGTCACCCATGGAAGTAGTGTCGCCGACCACGTTCATTATCGTGTCGAACTGGGTAATAGGGATCGTGAATGTCGAGTTCCCGCCGTTCGTCGATTCGTTCAGGTACTTTTTCCCGCCCACTATCATGAAGTCATAGTATGAACTGCTCCAGAGAAGCCGGGCGTATGCCTTTCCGTCTTTAACGATAAGCCATGTCGGCGAGCTTACGCTTGCTCTTCCGCTTCCTCCGGTCATGTTTACTTCGATCGAATAGGTGCCGTCCGGCATGTCGATATCGGCAGGCTCGGACGCGGCGTCGACTTCCTCGCCGTTCTCGGCTTTCTTCTTCGCTTCGGCAGCATGCTTCTCGAGCTCTTCTCTTGTGTTCGTGCCATTCTCCTGGTCGTAGAGCTCGATCGCACTCTCGATTCTGTTATAGTCAGGCACCAGAAAATCGATGGCGGTCGCAGGTATAGTGGACGCATCCACTATCACAAGCCTGTCGTACCATTTTTTCTTTTTCTTACTGAATGCAGCAAGCGGCATCTCTTTGTTAAGAGCTTCCACCGGGATCTCAAACGTTGTGCCGAGGTCAGTGTCCTCAGCCATGATGTAATCCTCGAGTGGTGCCTTTGCAGCCTCTTCAGCGGTTCCAGGGTACACGCACTTATAGCTGTAGCTCGCTATCAGGAACACAGCCTTCATCTTGTCTCCCTTTACCGTGAGCTTGCAGTCTACAATGTGGAAGAACGACGAGCTGCTCTCCATCGTGACATTATACGTACCGTCCTTTATGTCTTTCCCGTAGATAGGCACCATTCCGTACTTTCCGACGGTAAGTGCGCTTGACATCTCAGACGACGACGCGACCTGGTCATACCCTTCCGCGGCGAAGACCGGAACGATACTCATAATGACAAGCACGACCGCCGCGATCACGGTCAAAATCTTTTTCCGCATCTTATAACTCCTCTGCTTCGCGAGCATGCTCCACGAATCTCGCTCTTATGCCCGGATATTCTCCCAGCCCTTTTACTACAGGAACTACCTCATATCCCTCAGCCGCAATAACGTTCTTCCATGAATCGGGCTCATCGCCGGCCATGTCATTATTGGCGTGGTCACCTGCGACGATAAGGTATGGTGAAATGTACACTTTACCCGGAGCCGGGAACGCTGTTTTCAAGTCTCTGATCGTGTCATCAAGTGTAGGTGTCGCTTCGACGGTCCCGACAAATACTTTGTCGTACCCGAGCTTGCGGAAGCTACTGGTTTGGGCCGGATAGACTTTGTTCGGGTTGTTTTCCGGATCATATTCCTTACCGTCGCATTTAAGCGGTGTGCCGTGACCCATGAGGACGAGCGCTGCCTTGCCCTCTTTCACTTCAGGGAACTCGGTCAGGACAGCCTCTGACATATAGTCGATATCGTCCTCGCATACGAGCATCGGCTTGCCGACCCTGATGACGTCGAAGCTGTCCTTGAAGTCAAGAAGCACTTTTTTCATGCGGTCGTTCTCGTAGCCGTCAGTCATGTGCGTAGGCTGGACCAGCACGTCTGTCACGCCGTCAGCTTTCATGTGGAGCATCGCCTCTTCAAGGTTGTCAACGATAAGACCTTCTGTTTTTGCTATCTTCTTAATTATTATCCTGCTCGTCCACGCCCTGTAGAAGTCCCTGTCCGGGAATTCCTTCCGCAGGTCCTGCTCAAGAGCGCAGATCGTCTTCTCCCTTGTTTCCTTGAAAGATGTGCCAAAGCTCACAACGAGAAGTGCTTTTTTCATATCAATACCTTCTTTCTGTCTATATGTATGTCAACAGGATTTTGATAATCCTGCTATAAAGTTTTCTTTTTATATATGAACCACATCGATATCAGCGCGAAAATAATGAGGTATGCGAACAGGATCACAAACCCCCGCGGATCCGGCTGCAGCCCTGCGGATATCGCACGGATCATGTTGCTTGCCTGTGACAGCGGCAGCAGGTCCACGATCTGCCGGAGCCCGCTCGGCATCTGCTCCGTCGAGAAAAATGTGTTGCAGAGGAACGTCATCGGCATGATGATGTAAGACGTATACCTCGGCATATCGTTATAGCTCTTCGCAAGGAACGAGAGCGCAAGTCCGATCGTCGAGAACACTGCTCCGTTCAGGAACATTATAAACAGCGAAAGGCCGTTGAAAATGAGGCCCGTCCGGATAGGCGCCGTAAGGAGCAGGATGACGCACCCCGCATAAAGTCCGCGGAGGCTCCCGCCGATCACCTGCCCTGTTATGAACTGCCAGAGCGGAGTCGGCGACATCATGACCTGGTCGAGCGCCTTCTCGTAAAGCCTTTGAAGGCTCATATTCTGGGCGATCGCGCTGAAGCTTCCCGTCATCGTGGACATCGCTACAATGCCCGGGATAAGAAAGTTCAGGTACGGCTCGCCGTGCGAAGTCGTCTGGATGCCGAGCCCGAAGATGATAAGATACATGAGAGGGCTTATCATCGCGGACATTGTTATTTTGTAAAAATCACGGAGAAATTCTCTCCATTTCTCCCATAATACTGCCAATATGCCCATTTGCCGTTCCTCACTTCTTCATCAAGACCTTACCGATCCGCTGGATGAACACATCTTCCAGGGTCGTATTCCTCATGTCTGCATCTTCCTGACTCGAAAGATAATCTATCGCTTCCTGCCTGTCGGAGAAGAATGTGCTTTCCATCTTTCCGTCGATTGTCTGGTCCACGGCATACCGGCCGAGGTCATCGATA
>CAZBFD010000201.1:0-3040 GCA_964491055.1 uncultured Eubacterium sp. | reverse complement strand
ACCAACATTTCGACAAATCACCATTTTTCAAGCTAATGACATCAGCACAAATCACAATTTGTCGAAAAACAAACACCCCTGCAAATCACCATTTTTCAAGCTAATGACATCCGCACAAATCACCATTTTTCGAAGCGCTGTCTTACTGATAAACCGGCATCTGCCGCTTCATTACAAGTATGAATTTTTCTCTTGAAAACAATTTTAAATCATATTAGTCTTCTATTAGAGTTCTATGAGCGTCATGAATACCTTAAGAGCAATGACACGAGGAGGGAAAGCATGAACAGGGAAGATCTGCACAGATTCGTTTCGGAAAGCAGGGGAAATGAGAGCAATATATGCCAGATATATGCTGTGCATGACGGTGAGCCGGCATACGAAGACTGCTGGCATGATTTTGATGTAAGCGATGCTGTGAACGTCATGTCTGTCACGAAGAGCATTATATCTTTGCTCGTCGGAATCGCGATCGACCGGGGACTGATCGGTGGCGTCGACCAGAAAGTGCTCGACTTCTTCCCGGACTATCAGGTAAAGCGCGGAGAGAAGACGATCTATGATGTAACACTCCGGCACCTTCTCACAATGACCGCACCGTACAAGTACCGCTCCGAGCCGTGGACAAGGGTATGCACTTCAGACGACTGGACGAAGGCGGCGCTCGACCTCCTCGGCGGCAGGAAAGGTATCACCGGCGAATTCAAATATTCTACACTTGGCATACAGATCCTGGCAGGGGTGATAGAGAATGCTTCAGGCGAAAGGTGTCTTGACTTCGCGAACAAAACCCTGTTTGCGCCTTTAGGCATTCCTCAGCACGTGCCTCACGGCGACAGCTCAAAGATAGACCAGCTGAATTATCTGATGTCCAAGAGGCCGAAAAAAAACGAATGGTACTCTGACCCTAAAGGCACAGTAACGGCAGGCTGGGGCCTCTGTCTGTCGGCGCGCGACATGGCAAAGATTGGCGAGCTCGTACTCAACAACGGGGAGTGTGGCAGCAAAAAAATCATCTCCAGCGAATACCTGGAAGACATGACCACGCCGCATGTCAGGCTGGGCGAACAGTTTGGAAACATGAGCTACTGCTACCTGTGGTACAGGCCGCATGAAGACAAGGATGTCATTGCAGCTCTCGGCGACGGCGGGAACGTGATCTATGTAAATAAAGAAAAGAAGATCTCAGCCGGTGTTACAGGCACCTTCAAGCCGAAGATCTTTGACAGGGTTGAATTTATTGAGAATAACATCGTACCGCTCATTATGAAATAGCGATCTGAGATCAAGCGATACCCAAATACAGTGTTTAGATGCATACCGTCAAGGTCTGTCCTTCCCCCGCTTCTCGCCATGGAACTGGTAATAGCATACCTCGATGTTTCCGTTATATAGCTTCCGTCTTCGGTCGGCGCGCCTGCCGGCCGTTTTTTCTTCTGTTTTCTTATCCGGCGTGATGAGGAAGACTGACCAGTCTGGCCTCGCTGCCATGAAATCATGGATCGCTGCGAATACGTAGTCCGCCTGCTTCTGGTCGCCGATACGCTCGCCATAGACCGGATTACTTATGATGATGCCGTTATCCGGCAGTTCATCCTGCACACCTGCTCCTGCGGTCTTTCCGGCTTTCACACCGCCTGCCGCGATCTCAGCGCCATTCGCCCCTATGATATGCACGGGCATGACGTGCTTCTCACGTTTCCCCACAACAGAAAGCGTGTCCTTTATATCCGACACATCAAACAATATCGTATCCGCGACGCCGGCTGCTTCAGCATTCTTTTTCGCCGCGGCGACAGCTTTCGTGTCGATATCAAAGCCTCGTATGTCCATTTTAAGGCCTGGCTTCATCTCTTTCTTCGCGCGAGCATGCTCCTCCTCCCAGATAGTATCCGGTATCAGGTCCCACTTCTCACACGCGAAGTGGCGGTTCATGCCCGGCGCTATATTCCGTCCGATAAGAGCAGCTTCTATCGGGATCGTCCCCGACCCGCAGCACGGATCGATCAAATTCCTGTTCTCATTCCAGAATGTAAGCTCTATCAGAGCCGCCGCGAGTGTCTCCTTAAGCGGCGCAGCTACCGGTGCGACTCTGTATCCCCTCTTGTGAAGGCCTTCGCCGGTCGTATCTACAGTTATAGTCGCCCTGTCCTTAAGAAGTGTGACTTTAACAGTGTATTCAGCGCCGGTCTCCGGGAACCTCTCGATCCCATATTCAGAGCTCAGCCTCTCAACTATTGCCTTTTTCACAGTCTTCTGATTATTCGGCTCACTCCTGAGCTTTGACCGCACCGTAGAACAGTTCACAGTGAATTTCCCATCCGGCGGTATCAGCTCCTCCCAGGCGATCCCCTTCACCTGCTGAAAAAGCTCTTCAGACTCAGACGCCTGGAATTCAGCCATCTTGATCAACACTCTGTCAGCCGCTCTCAGCCACAGGTTCGCCCTTACGATCGCTCTTACGTCACCAGAAAAAGTGACCTTCCCGTCCTCGGTCCTGGTCACTTTATATCCAAGCTTTTCAATTTCACGGCGCACCACAGCTTCAAGCCCGAACGTCGCCGTCGCGATCAGTTCATACATATCAGTGTGTTTTTAGGGACGGTTCTGAAAAACACATTTTTCTGAACCGTCCTTTATATCACATTTACCAGCTTATCATTTCGTGTCCTTCGTCAGTCACGAGCACCTGTATCTCCCACTGGGCGGACGGGCTCCCGTCTGCTGTGTAGACTTCCCATCCGTTGTCTTTATCGATGAATATATTCTTGCTTCCCATGTTGATCATCGGCTCGATAGTGAACATGAGGCCCGGGACGAGCAGCATCTCTGTTCCCGGCTTGCTCACATAGTCCACGAACGGGTCTTCGTGGAACTCAACGCCCACTCCATGGCCGCCGAATTCTTCTACCACTCTGAAGCCGTTAGCGCGAGCATGCTCATCTACAGCATGCGACATATCGCCCATGAAGCCCCACGGCTTCACCTGCTCGAGGCCGAGCTCAACGCATTCTTTCGTTACATCAACGAGCTTTCTCTT
>CAZBFD010000200.1:1879-3048 GCA_964491055.1 uncultured Eubacterium sp. | reverse complement strand
GTGACGAGGAACCTGTCGCTGAACGGATCTATGATTATACCGTCCAGGCGGTCCATATGTTTTACGAACCGGAGCAGTGTCTTAAGAGGCACTGCTTCGATGTCTTCTTCACCGATCTCACCGATCTCATCTATCGACGTGAACACCGCAGCCATTTTATTTCCCTCATCGTCTTCCAGACCGAGAAAACTCACAGCGATACTGGCCACGTCATCTATATCGCCTCTCTCGATGAGTCTGAGCTCTTTGTTTCCCGCATGAAGCGCCGCAAGTACCTGCTCACCTTCATCTACCATATGGCGAAGCACTGCGAGCGCGATCTTGTTGTCCTTGCGCAGGTCATTGCCCTGCAATCTTTCCATGACCACCTTCAGAGCCTTGAGATCAGGGATATCGTGGATCCCTGCTTTGTTTCCACTCTGCACGAGCTCTTCATCCGCCTGATGACGCCAACGGTCAGCCATGAACAGCGCCAGATCTTTTGATATCGGGCAGACATCATCAGGGACTTCCTTCTGTATCGGATGCCAGTCGTATTCACCGCGGCGAAGCACCACTCCTGCGGCAGTGCCCTGCACCTGATAGATAGCCCCGCGGAACGAATCCAGGCTGTATGATACAAATACCGATTTGTACATATCCACAAGCACGCTGTAGATAACTCCGACACGATCGTCCCGCTCCAGCACACCGAGTGCTGAGATCATCTCCGCGTAATAAAGACCCATTTCCTCAAGCGACATGGCTTTGTCTCTGAATCCGGCACCTGCGTCGATATCCGCCTTTACACGTATCAGATCTGCAAGCACCTCTGCGAGCACGAGCTTAAGGAAGTACTTGCTCTTTGAAGCCTTTACCTTTTCAAGAAGAGCCAGGCGCTTCTCACCGAGAGACAGTCCCCTGTCATCGCCGTATTCTCCAAGAAGATCTGCGACAGGACCGCTGAACGCATCACGTATATATTCCTCATCATAATTTTTCTCGTCCGACACATTCCTGAGTACTCCCGCGGCGATCACATCCTGCGGCATATGCATCGCCGCAAGTATATTAACCATATCGAGTGACTTGGAGAGCTGATCTCCTTTCCATCTTTTCCCCAGCAGAAGAGAAGCGTATTCAGCTGCAATGTGCACTGATTCCTGCCTGATCTCTTTCTGAGGATCATA
>CAZBFD010000200.1:0-1779 GCA_964491055.1 uncultured Eubacterium sp. | reverse complement strand
CCATATACCTGTTCTATATCGTTCAGCATCTTCTCAACGCCTTCTGCCGTCAGACAATGGCTTCCGTCTGACTTTCCCTTCATTTCTATGACGGGCACCATATCATATGACCTGCAGACACTGAGATACTCCTTCAGAAAACAGACTTCAGGACTGATAACTTCGCGGACGTCCTGTGCTTCCACATCCCAAACATGATCACTCTTGCCGTAGATCCTTTTGTAGGTTTCATCATGCTGAAGCACAAGGTCAAAATCACCTGCTTCGTCGTGCTTGGTCTCCCATATATCGCATTCTGCTCCCCAGAATCCCGCCTTACCGGCTTTCTCAAAAGCAGCAAGCGTATTTTCCGTTGCATCCAGTGCCAATCCTCTATGAGCTACCCAGTGTGCATCTGAACGCTTCAGCCTGAACACCGTTATCTTGTATTTCCCGCGCACACCGGATCCATCTTTTGCCTTTGCGTATATTACTGCAGTTCCGGTTTTCTTTGTCTCGATCCTGCCACTGCTGCTGATTTTCACGACTTTGGTATTTGACGATGACCATTTCACTTTAGGGTTAGCCGCAGTCGACGGATACACATTCGCCTTCAGCTTGACCTTGCGTCCCGGTCTGAGATATTTATATCCAATTATGCTTATCTTCTTGACTCTTTTCCCTACCAGAATCGTGATCGATTTACGTACGCGCCTGTTTGCCTTGCAATATACCGTTATCTTTACTTTGCCTTTTTTTCTTCCTTTGACTACGCCTTTTGAAGATACTGTGGCGATTTTTTTGTCAGAGCTCCGATAAACAAGTGTCGTGCCGCTGCTGACACCGTTCCGTTTCTTTCTGCCCTTGCAGGACAGCTTCAGTCTTGATCTCACGGGCACGACAGTCCCGGAACCATACTTTCCGATTGTAATGGAAAATCTGTACCCACTGTCAGCCGCCGAGACCTGTTCC
This sequence comes from uncultured Eubacterium sp., assembly GCA_964491055.1. GTDB lineage: Bacteria > Bacillota > Clostridia > Peptostreptococcales > Anaerovoracaceae > Aminicella. The sequence goes on along the minus strand of CAZBFD010000200.1, from coordinate 828 downwards.
GGAATAACACCAAAAGATAACATCACGATCAAAGCCGCCGCTGTCGCCTGTTTTGGCAGTTTTATCCCGGTACGTATGATCACATATATCGCATATACGATAAGCACCGGCAGAGCGATGCCTTCAGTCATTATCCCGCCGAACCGCAGCGCCATCGTTATCGCGCCGATGCCTGCCGCACAGACCGCCGTCAGGATTTTGCTCTTTCTCGATACCGCGGCATTATCCGGACGCAGACATATAGCAGGCGCCAGGAAACATGCTCCGAATACCGCGCCGCCTGCCATCAGCTGGTATGCAGCCATATACAGAGCCGCGCCTGCGCCGGTCGCGTCAGATTCCATCAGCGCGCCGAGCTCATCCTGCGGTATAGCCGTCATATAATAGACGAACGAAACAGCAAAGATCGTCGCCATCAAAATCACCGGCACCGTCGGTGAAATGATCTTCTTCCATATCAGATAAGCACCGCCTATCAGCGCTGCCGCTACACTCACTTCACCGCACGGCCCGCTTATAAAACCGATAAACATCCTGGAAAGACTGGGCAGATCATCACCTTCTGCCAGGATACCGAGCGGCGTCATGCCGGTCGCGACATCTCCGGGCGATACTCTTGTCTCAACGAAGTCGTTAAGCGGCCATGTCGTCGCCTCTGTTTTGAACAGAAGCCATAACGCCACCTGTGCTGCAGAAGCAGATACTATCGCCCTCTCAAACAGGCATCTTCCGCTCATAAGCACATTCTGCGCGGCTGCCCGGGTGTATTCCGATCGATCCGGCATCAGGCTCCAGTCGTTACGCTGCAGCAGTTCTATCAGAAAACCT
>CAZBFD010000199.1:0-3060 GCA_964491055.1 uncultured Eubacterium sp. | reverse complement strand
TGTAGATCTCAGCAGGAACTTCCCAAGGCTTCTTGTCCGGGATGAACTTTGCTTCCGGATACTTGTCTGCGTATGGTGAGCACTTTCTGTTTCCGGAAGATCTGAGCTCAAGCAGGTAATTTTCCTTCTCGCCCTTTACTCCGGTTTCGTCGAGGATGTAGCCTTCGTGGTTACTGATCGTGATTACTTTTGCTCCGAGCTGGTTCAGCTTCTGGATAGTTCCCCATGTAACATTGCCGTAACCGGAGACGACTACTGTCTTGCCTTCGAGTGATTCGCCGTTATGCTTCAGCATCTCTCTCAGGAACCATACAGCTCCGTATCCTGTTGCTTCTGCTCTTCCTCTGAGTCCGCCGAATGTCAGCGGTTTTCCGGTGAGGACGCCCTCGAACCTGTTCGTGAGCTTCTTGTATTCGCCGAAGAGGTAGCCAATCTCGCGTCCGCCTACTCCGATGTCTCCGGCAGGTACGTCTGTGTTAGGGCCGATATACCTGAAGAGTTCTGACATGAATGACTGGCAGAATCTCATGATCTCGCCGTCTGATTTTCCTGCAGGATCAAAATCTGAACCGCCTTTTCCTCCGCCGATCGGAAGTCCTGTCAGGCTGTTCTTGAAGATCTGCTCAAAGCCCAGGAATTTGATGATCCCTGGATATACTGTCGGGTGGAACCTGAGTCCCCCTTTATATGGACCGAGCGCGCTGTTGAACTCGAATCTGTAGCCGCGGTTTACCTGTACCTTTCCGTTGTCGTCGACCCATGGAACTCTGAACTGGATCATTCTCTCAGGCTCGACAAGTCTTTCGACGATGCCGGCCTTGATGTATTCCGGATGAGCCTCAAGTGACGGCTCCACAGAAGTCAGGACCTCTTCCACAGTCTGGAGGAACTCCGGCTCGTTTGGATACTGCTTCTTTACCATATCGATGTATTGCTGTGCCAGATTAGCCATTGTAACACCTTCCTATTCTTTAAGTTAAAATACAATAAAAATACAATAATTTACATAAATATAATACCACCGCCGCCCAAGCCCCGCAATTTTGTATATACGAAAAAACATTTTTGGTACAAACCGGCGCCGTACGCTTCATAAAAGAATGATCTGCAGAGATTCGTACCTGTGCTGGCGCAATATGCTATAATAGGTACCAGACGTGTATTGGAAAGAGACAGTTAACGAGGATAATTTATGAAGAAACTTCTAAAGCCGAAATATGTCAATGACACTGCGCTGGATATCCTGAGGCGTGAGGGCGTGTTCATATGCGCTGACTGCGGCGGCCGCGGGGACTGCGGGAAATGCAGGATCAAAGTTGCTTCAGATGCCGCGATATCGGATATGGACAGGGAGTTTCTTTCTGACAGGGAGCTTGCTTCCGGAGTCAGGCTCGCCTGCTGTCTTAAGGTCGGCGAGATGTCTGGCGCTGAAGTAGGCATAGAAGCGGAGATCCCTTCGTCGTCGCTGATCCATGACACTTTTGAGAGTGCGATCGGAAAGCCGGAACCGCTCAGTCCTTCGGAGATCATCGCTGTGGACTATGGGACGACAGTGATCTCTGGTGCGGTAGTCGACCTGAATGTCGGCGTAACGGCCGAGGCGTCAGTCATCAACCATCAGAAATCTTACGGCGCGGATGTAGTATCACGCATACGTGCTGCGAACGACGGCTACAGGGAAGAGCTGAGGCACGTTTCAGAAGAGGACCTTGCCGAGCTCAGCGTAAGGCTCGGAAAAGACCCTGACAGGGCGAGATACATCATCTCCGGGAATACTGTCATGGGGCACCTTGTTTCCGGATTCTCTTGCAAAGGACTTGGTGAGCACCCATATACACCGGTTGACATTTCACTGCGCCGCGATGAGAACATGACGTTCCTTCCGGGGATCAGCGCGTTCGTCGGGGCTGATATAGTCAGTGGAATATGTGCGTGCTCGCTCGACCGTGCTCGTGAGCCGTGGCTTTATGTCGATATCGGAACGAATGGTGAGATGGTGCTCGGCACCGGCAGGAAGATGTTCGCGGCGTCGGCGCCGGCAGGTCCTGCGTTCGAGGGCGGCGGCCTTTCATGTGGTGTCCCGGCCATCCCGGGGGCTGTTTCTTCAGTCGTTCTCACAGGATCAAAATCCATACCGTCCATAATAGGGAATCCTGCCAGGCCGTGCGGGATCTGCGGAAGCGGCGTGATAGATCTCATTGCGGAACTTCTCCGGAACAAGATTATCGATGAGAATGGGACGCTTGCTGAAGAGTACGCCGAAGAAGGCTTCCCGGCCGCGGGAAGTGTCCTGGTCACTCAGAAGGATATAAGGGAGATACAGAAAGCCAAGGCGGCGATAAGATCAGGCATCGAGATTTTGATCGAGAAGAGCGGCGTGAAAGCCGAAGACATCAGAAAGCTTGTCATCGCCGGATCGTTCGGGTCGTCGATAAATATGGATAATGCGGCTAAGATCGGCCTGATACCGGAGGAGCTCCTTCCGGTGAGCGCCACGGCCGGGAATGCTTCGCTCACAGGGGCGACGCTGTATGCGCTTGACACGGGATTCGGCGCAAGGCTCAAGAATATCGCGGAAAAAGCGGAGACGATCGAGCTTTCAGAAGTTCCTGAGTTCGGCCCGAGATATATTTCATATATGGGTTTCTGAAAAGTCTTGCGGCGCACAATTTTGCCGAGTATAATTTACGTGTGAGAAAAATCTTATAATTCAAATAGAGAGGGAGGTGCGAGTATGGACAGTGTTCCTTTGGACAATAGTGCTGACGTCCGAGAACGAAGATCATGGCAGACAGATGTAGCTCGCAGAGCCCTCTTTTCATATTCTGATTAAGAAGGTTCTCCGGTGCTTGCCGGCCTGCCGGAAAGGAAGGTAAGACTAGTGGAGAATACAGTTCTGGACAGGGATGCGCTTCTTGATGAAGCGTTAGAGAAGATCCTTGGCTACCTCGATAAAAAACAGTATTTTAAGGCCCGCGACGTCCTGATGGAATTCAACGCGGCTGATATAGCAGATATTCTGGAAGACGTGAACGATGAGGTCGATATCCATATGACCGT
>CAZBFD010000198.1:0-3110 GCA_964491055.1 uncultured Eubacterium sp. | reverse complement strand
GGCCAGGCACGAATTCCTGTATTATTCGCTCTTTTCCATTTTCCATTTCCATGAGTTATGCCTTCTGATTATCACCGGTCATACAAACAAGCTGAAATTATCGTAAAAGCATTATATTCTTCTGAGCTTGACTTTATCTCCGAAGTATGCATCTATGAACAGCTGACGTAGCTCTTCCTTGGACGGCTTCCTCGGATTTGTCTTGGTACATGTGTCGTTATACGCAGAATCCACCATCGCATCAAGGTCTTCCTTGAATTCTTCAAGGCTTACTCCTGCGTCTTTTATCGTAGTAGGTATACCAAGCTCCTTATTGAACTTGAAGATGGTATCTATCAGATTCAGTACTGACTGATTGATGCCGACTGTATCCATCCTGATCAGCCTGGAGATACGTGCATAGTTGACAGCGGCATCATGATTCTTGGAATTGAATCTTATTACATACGGCATCATGATAGCGCAGGCTTTCCCGTGAGGAATGTGATAATGTGCTCCAAGAGCATGTGCTGTGCTGTGGTTGATGCCCAGACCTGCGTTATTGAACGCTACACCTGCCATCGTGGCTCCGTTATGCATGGCCTGCCTGGCCTTAAGATCGTCGCCCTTCCTGTAGCATCTGAGTAGAAACGACCTTACGATCTTGATCGTCTTCTCAGCCATTGCATCAGAAAAATCTGTTGCACCTGTCGATACGATGGCCTCCATGGCATGCGTAAGAGCATCCATACCGGTCGCCGCAGTAAATGCAGGTGGAACAGATTTGGTGAGCTCGCAGTCCAGAATAGCTGCATCAGGCATAAGTGCTCTGTCTACGAGCGGATATTTGATTTCTTTTTCTGTGTCTGTGATAACTGAGAAGTCAGTTACCTCAGAACCTGTGCCGCTTGTCGTAGGTACTACTACGAATTTTGCGTCTTCTACCAGTCCCTGTTTCTGAGCGAAGTACATCATGGCCTTGCAAAGGTCAATTGCAGCTCCTCCACCAAAAGCGATGATGAGGTCTGGCTTCGCCTCAGAAATGACTGATACCCCTTTCGCAACAAGGTCGATGCTAGGATCAGCGCCGACTTCGGAATAGACCTGTACGTCTATTCCGCGAGCTTCCAGCTTATCAGTGATATAGCTGGTCATATTGTTTTCTACCATAAACGGATCACTGACGACAAATGCCTTCTGGTGTCCATGAAACAGTTCTCCCAGGTCATCTGAACCTATGAATACTTCTCTAGCTCCTCTGTAAACACTCATTTCATACCTCGCCCGTCAAGCGGTAATGCGTTCCAACTGTAGCAATTGCAACGTTTTTCATTCTTCTTCCGTAGTTATTTCTAATGCTCCATCATGGCATAGTGATACCAAGGGCATTAAACTACATACTTATAATACTACAACGAGCACGGCAGGTCAACGAAAAAACCTAAAAAATCTTCATTTTTTAGGTTTATTTTCGATACATTTTTCTGCGATGATGCACGCACTGAAATTTCAACGATTTCAGCGTGCTCGCATATTCAGTTTTTTATCTTTTTCACGCACCCTTTTCAGATGCGAGCATCAAAGCTTTATGCTCGTCCGCTGACACGGCTCAGATACGTGCTCGCCTGAATAGCAGCAGTGGTCCCGTCAGCCATTGCAGTAGTCAGCTGATGCAGCCTCTTTGACCTGCAGTCCCCTGCCACAAATACGCCAGGAGTACCTGAATCACAGTCCTCACCTGCAGTGAAATAACCCTGTACATCAACAGGAGCGACTGACATAAACGGCTTGTTCTGAGGCTCCTGGCCGATCGCGACGAACACTCCGTCAACATCGATATCCTGAACTTCCTCAGTCTGGGTATCCTTCACGGCTATGCCTGTCACCATAGTCTTGCCGTGAATACCTATTACTTCACTATTGAACATCACTTCTACGTTCTCCAGCGCATCCAGATGCTTTGCCGACACTGAATCTGATTTGAACTGGTCATGTCTGACGATCACATAAACCTTATCGCATATATCAGCAAGGAATTCAGCATCACCAGTCGCAGTATCTCCGCCTCCAACAACAGCCACTACTTTTCTCTTGAAGCTTCCGCCGTCATAAACAGCACTGAATGAAACACCTCTTCCGATAAATGCCTCTTCTCCTATGTCCAGGCGCTTATGTGTGGAGCCGGATGCTATGATAACAGCTCTCCCCCGGAAATCGCCCCGGGTGGTCTGTACCACTTTCTCATACCTGTCAAGCGTTATTCCCGTGACTTCTGCTGATTTATAACTCGATCCGAATCCTGTCGCCTGAGCAAACAGCCGCTTTGAAAACTCGATTCCCGAGATCGTTTCGATCCCCGGATAATTCTCTACAGTATTTGCGTTCACGATATTACCGCCATATCCGAACTTATCGATGATCAAAGTCGTTCTGCCTACTCTCTGAGCAGCTATTGCCGCAGCCATTCCAGCAGGTCCGGAGCCAATAATGATGATGTCATAAACCATGTCAAACCTCCATAGTATAATCACCAAACACCAGTGTTATCAGATGTTTCAGGCTTTCATACATCTTTCAGCCTTATTATACCATCAATGTTCTTCAAAATACACCATTTATCAGAATAAAATAAAAAACCGCCTGATAAAAGCGGCTTTTTATATGAGCATGCTCTATTTGACTATGTCTCCGAAGTCCGCTGATGTGAGCATGGCAAGGTCCTCTGGATCAAGCTCGATCTGGAGCCCGATCTTACCTCCGCTCACGCATATAGTGTCCTGGAGCAGCGCTGTCTCATCTATACATGTTACAAACGGCTTCTTCATGCCTACCGGAGAGCAGCCTCCATGTATATATCCTGTCAGCGGGAGCAGCTCTTTCTGGTGTATCATCTCGATCTTCTTTTCACCGAGCAGCTTTGCTGCTTTCTTAAGGTCAAGTTCCTTTGCGACCGAAACTACACATACATAATGCTCTTTACTCTGCCCGATAGTAACAAGAGTCTTGAACACTTTTTCAACGGGCTGTCCTGTCTTTTTCGCTACGCTTACACCGTCTATCTGTCCGTCAGATGTATCGTATTCATGCGTCTTATACTCGATCCCTGCCCTCTCGACCATTCTTACTGCGTT
>CAZBFD010000197.1:0-3145 GCA_964491055.1 uncultured Eubacterium sp. | reverse complement strand
ATTTGAAATGCAACTCAATGATGTTCCTATTTGGCAAGCACCACTGGCTAATGTATATGATTTTGTTAAAGGGGTCTATAGTCTGACAGGAGAGCCTGAGAACTTAATGAGCGCAGTGAATCAAATTCAGGCAGACATTAAAGAATTTAGAAAAAAATATAATCTTGAAAGAATTGTTGTGGTAAATACGGCTTCAACAGAAGAAAAGACAAAAAGTCATTATTTATATCAGTCATTAAAAGCATTTGAGACTGGGTTAAGGGAAAATTCACCTGATATTCGACCAGGTATGCTGTATGCATATGCGGCAATGAAATCAAAATGTGCCTATGTAAATTTTACGCCGAGTGTGACGACTTCTTGTACTTATCAGAGCATCAAAAGATGCAGCGGTGAAAGGGTCTTTTGGAGCTCTGGGCGTCATGTGGTGCGACTCGGTGCTGGCAGAATATGATCTCAACCTGCAGGACAGATATGATATCTTCGCGTTCTACGGCCTTCAGCCTGAGATAGACGGGAAGCTCAGGTTCTATGCGGGGAAATCAGTTCTTGATAAGAAATATGTCAGTATGTCAGGAGTTGAAAGTTCTCTTTCTGATTATTCGCTGTTTGACACAGAAAATTTCAGGAAGCAGATAACAAAGGCGGCAAAGCTTAGGCTTGCCGGTAAGCTTCTTGGCAAGCCTTATGAATGCGAGAACCACGGTCCGGAGCAGCCAAGGACGGGATCGGCGGGAGATCTTATGTCAGACCTCCCGTCCGGCGGTTCTTCTTCTGGAGTATCTGCGGCAGTGATCGGGGACGCTGCATCTGGTGCCGGTTCGATCTCTGATATTGTCACAGATACAGGAAACAGATTTCTGGAAAACGAATACGCTTTTATGTATTTCAAGGACAGGTCTGACGATAAAGATATAGGAAAGACATTCCTCAATTATGAGATAGAGTATCTGATATGCGGTAAGAAGAGTGACGAAGCCAATGAGGCCAGTATGAAGCTTAAGATAGTTGCAGTAAGGCTGATTTTCAACACCATCTTCGCGCTTGAGGATCCGGAGATCATTTCAGAGACTCTTGCTGCAGCAGAAGTGATCACTCCGGGCCCTGCAGCTGCAGCAACACAGAAGCTGCTTCAGGCAGGCTGGGCGGCATGTGAGAGCGTAAATGACTATAACCTTCTGGTTAATGGAAAGAAAGTGCCGATGTATAAAGACAAGGCATCATGGGCGCTGGACCTGGAATCAGTGATAAAAGGCGGCATACATGAGCACGAAGAAGGTGATGAACCTGAAATGAAAGAAGAAGTACCGTGTGTGGATCCGGGTAACGAGCATGGCGAAGAGTATAAGGATTATATAAAGGCCATGCTATTTCTTATGGATGAGAATATGATGCTGCTCAGGATGATGGATCTGATGCAAATAAATATGAGATATTGTCATTACGCTGACTTCAGGATAAGGGACTATAACACGGGCCTGAAGGCTGTGTTTGATGTTAACGGCGGGAAATATGAAGTGGAGAGATCGTATGAATAAGAAAGGTATGTACATCGTAGAAGCCTCAGTGGTATTTCCGCTGTTCATCGCGTCTATGGTAATGTTAATAAGCATCATACCTGTGATATCAACATGTGAGAACATAGTGTTCTCATGTGCAGATGAGCTGAGACTGGATTCAGCAAGATCTGCTTTTGCTGAGAATCATATTGTGTTTCCAGCGTCTGCAACAGCGAGAGTACTGTCAGAAAACAAAGGAATTTCAATGTTTGCAGTTACTTCGTACAGGACAGGCGTGAGTGAAGAAGGAATAGAAGATATCATTCTGACAAGGTTCACAGCTGCGTTCAGGAGCAGCATATCACCGCTATCGGTTAACGGTATTAATTTTACAGGAAACATGGCATCACGTGCATTTACCGGATCATATCACAAAGTCGGAAAAGAATATGATGGTGAGAAAGTGTACGTTTATCCCAGCAGGGGGGAACGCTATCACCATGAAGGGTGCCGTTACCTGGAAGCACACTGTCATAGGACGATCCTTACTGAAAGTGTGATGATGAAATACCATGCATGCCCGCTTTGTGATGCAAAGAATGCGCATATCGGACAGGCTGTAATTGTATTTGAAAGAGATGGCGAAGCCTATCATCTTCCTTCCTGCAGGCAGGTGGAGAAAGAAAAGTATTATACGGAAACGACTAAGTCCAGCGCTGAGCGGGCAGGATATACGCCATGCTCGGTCTGTGGAGGTTGAACATGAATGATGAAAAGATAGAGATCATATATAAGAATTCAGAGATAGAGCCATTCCGGCAGGATATACTGGCAAGTAATTTATGTGACATATTCTTGCCGGTGTCATTTATCCAGTCAGATGGATATGTCGGAGCTGTATATGATATGCATGGATATGAGTACTATCCGAATATTAAAACAATGAAAGCATCCACTCTTATTGGTGTTGTGACATCTTTGATCGAGAAAAGCAGGCAGGCGGACAGGAGGTATTTCTTCACGTCAGAGTATAGCCTGGATCCGAATCTTGTATTTGTGAACACGAAGATACCAGACGCGGCTTTGATATACAAGAAGACAGTCCCGGGGACAAATGCTGAAGTATTGGAGGAGCTCAAGCGCCTGCTGCAGCCGGAGAAAGCAGAAGTAAAGGGATTGGACTACATCAGGAAAGCTTTGTTTATACTTACGGACTATTCGAGGAGCTTTGAGATCATAAGGCACGACCTGATGGCAATCGGTACAGAGGCATTCAGAGCAGAGTGCTGAACATTATATTTATTAGATGAATAAACTGTGTTGACAATATGTGATATATACCATAGAGTAAAATGTTTCATAGAGCTAACGAACTATCTTTTAAAAAAGGCACAATTGTTGAAATCAAATTTCAGGATGGCGTAGTAAAGCAGTACGATATGGCATGTCTGTTTGATAAGTATCCACAACTAGATGCGCTAAAAAACAGGGAATTGTTTTTATCGGGAAGGTTATCTGGCTTTTATGGAATAATATGGAATGATGATCTTGATGTCGATACAGAAAGCATATATGAAGAAGGGAAAACTGTATTCTTGTTTAAGTGGCAGAACCGCACCTTTTTTAGAATCTGTGCCAGCTGCACA
>CAZBFD010000196.1:0-3166 GCA_964491055.1 uncultured Eubacterium sp. | reverse complement strand
ATTCTCTCCTGATTCTCGCCTTGGGAGTGGTTCTCGGGGTGTTTTCAAAGGCGCTGGACGCATCAGCTTTCAATGAGCTTCCTGAAGTGTTCCAGATGCTGGACGTGACGAACTTACTGGGACGCTTTTCCATCTGGATCTTCATGGCTGTATGCATCTCTGTATACAGCAGCTCCGCAAAGCGTGCCGCGCTGAACGTCTTCCTGTTCTTCCTCGGGATGGTCACAAGCTACTATCTGTATTCGACGTTTGTAGCCGGCTTCTTCCCTATGGGCTATGCGATGATATGGTTCGGGATCACTTTGGTATCGCCTTTCCTCGCATATATCTGCTGGTACGCAAAAGGTAAAGGATGGCCGGCAGTCGCGATCTCCGGTGTGATCATCGGTGTCCTGTTTTCGTTTGCAGTATTCCTTTTCCAGGGAATAAGGATCTCGTACATTCCTGAAGTGATAATATGGCTTGCTTCACTTATAGTGCTTAGACGGGAACCGAAAGAATTTGCGGTAGAGATCGGTATCTCTGTTGTGGTCGCCGCCCTGCTGCAGCTGCTCTTTCCTTTCCTGTACGGCTGACAGAATAATAAGTTGTGTGTCTAAAAAAGGATGGTCACTGAAGTCCATCCTTTTCTGATTCTTTTTCTATCTGGTCAAGCTCTCGGTTGTGCTCGACGAGTTCTATCTTGCCGCGGTATTTCTTTGCTTTCTCATCATCGCCGGCCGACTCATATAAATCGGCGAGTTCCTTCATCGCGTCAGTGTTTGACGGTGAATACCGGAGACACTCTAGCAGGTGCCTCTCTGCTTCCGGCGCATTCCCGCCCTCTTTATATGCGATCCCGAGGTAATACCACATCGGCCAGTATGTGCTGAACCGCCCATCCCTGGTGTACGGCTCAAGCTCGAGCACGCCTTTCTCGTAGCGGCCCGCGGTTATGTCGTTTATCGCGCTTTCTATCTTGCACGGGTCCTGAAGCTTGTCCAGTACTTCAGCTACCTCCGCCCTGAGCTCAGCGGTATTATCTGCCTTAGCATTATTCTCTGCAGCTTCTTCCTCAGCCTTCTGCTTTCCAGCTTCCTCTCTGGCCCGGTTCTCCGCCTCGACGGACTTCTTCATGAATTCCTCGAATGTCAGCCTGGCCTTTGTGTACAGACCGAGGTTGAGGTACGCATATCCGAGGAAGTAATACCCAAGATCAAAATCCGGATGGTTTATCGTAAGCCTCTCAAACATCTTTATCGACTCAGCCTTAAAAGTCCCTATGTAGTCCTCGCCGTCTCCGTTTTCATATGCATCCTTGCAGGCCCTCGCGTACAGGAACAGCGCATCCTCAGAATCAGGCGCGATCTGCAGCGCGGCCCTGAAATAAATGCAGGCCGTTTCCGGGTCCTCAGCCTGCGCGGCCTTGACCCCTTCATTAAGAAGCGGCTTCTCGAAGTCATGCGGGAAGCACTTCTTTATATACGCAAGGTAATTGTCACGGTACTTGAACTTCCTGTCGCACCCGATCACATATGCCATATTGCTCGCTATCATGAGCGTCGACGTTGCGCCGCTCGTGATCTGCTCAGGCTTAAACGGGATGGGCACGCCCTTCAGTATATCTTCCATCTCAGCCTTTTTAAGATACTCATCCGAAAGCTCATCGAACAGCATCTTATCAAGATGATGCACCAGATATTCCCCTACCTTATCATTCACTTCCATACTTTCTCCTTTTATTACAGCGCCCGGAATCTCTCGTCTTTCAGCAAGCCGCTGTCTTCCATGGCATGCCGGAGCTGTGCCAGCATCCTGTCTCTGTCATCCGGCAGGTTACCGCGAAGCGACAGGTAATTGCTCGCGTGATTGCTTCTGAAAACGCACGGCTTCTTCGGTTCTGTGTTCTCAAGCATCAGATATGTCTCGGCGACGACTTCTTCAGGCGTCAAAACCTGGAACTCTCCTTCTTTTATCTGCCTTGCTATCTCTGTTCTCGGATCCAGCATCAGAGTAAGAAGCGCTACGTATGAAGCACCCATCTCTGTTATCATAGTGCCGGTGTTTATCGCGTGATCACGCCATCCTGCCTTTCCTGCGAGGCCGGAAATGAAGGTGACAGAGGTTTTGATGCCGGACGCCTCAAGCATCTGCACGGCTGAGATGATCTCCTCTCTGGTAGAGCCCTTCCTGATCGCCTTGAGCACGGCCGGATCACCGGATTCCGCTCCGAGATAGACTATTTTGAGCCCGTGCTCTGCGAGCATGCTCAGCTGCTCCGGTGTTTTAGCGAGCACGTCGATCGTATTCCCGTATACATTCACACGCTCGCACTCCGGGAACAGCGAATATATTTTATCGAGTATCCTGATCAGTCTGTCTGTCGACAGGCACAAAGCATCTCCGTCACAAAGGAAGACCCTCTCCACATAACTGTATGCGGCGCGGGCCTCTTCCAGATCTTCAAACACTTCAGTCTCATCCCTGACCCTGAACTGCTTGTCTATATACATGTTGCAGAATGTGCACGAATTATGCGAACACCCAATCGTGACCTGGACGAGGAGGCTGTATGCCTCACTCGGCGGCCTGTATATCATACCTTCATATCTCATAGCATGTATTTATTCCCCAGTCAGGAATGTGTGCCGGATGGAGGTTAGGCAATCTGCTCCAGCCGACACACGTTTCTGACACTACATCCGATCCGGCGCCTTGATCCCAAGCAGCCCGAGCCCTGTCTTGATCACATTCTTGGCAGCGATCGTGAGTGCTACCTTTGCGAGTTTTTCGTCCTCGTTGTCCACCAGGATGTGTTCGTCGTGGTAGAACCTGTTGTAGCTCTGCGCGATATCGATGATGTGGCGTGTCACGATCGATGGCTCATACTTGTATGCTGCGTCACGGATCACCTCAGGGAATGCATATATAAGCTTAACGAGCTCGTATGCGTTCTCTCCCGAGATGTATGAAAGATCGAGCTTGTCGATCTCAGATGCCTTCTTGACAACATCCTCACCGGCCTTCCTGAGCACACTCGCGCACCTTGCGTGTGTATACTGAACATACGGCCCTGTCTCGCCATCAAAATTAAGCACTTTGTCCCATGTGAACGTGTAATCTTTGATCCTGTTGTTGGAGAGTTCCTGGAACTTCACGGCTCCGATCCCGACTTCCTTCGCGATCT
>CAZBFD010000195.1:0-3186 GCA_964491055.1 uncultured Eubacterium sp. | reverse complement strand
GAAATGGGAAGAGGTCGCAGTAACAGCGAATAAGTATTTCAACGCTGTCTGGGTACAGCAGATCGACAAGGTGAAGGTGAACTTCACAATACCTCGCGTGGGCGAGAAATGGACAGAGCCTGTGGTTGATCCGAAAGCTCCTTACAGGATGTATGAGGTCAGCCTGGTAAACAAGAGCTATGAAGACGTAACAGTAGTCAAGAAGAAAGAGAAGCTCGAGCTCACATTCTATCTCCGCATGATTACAGATGAAGCTGAATTCCCGGCGGAAATGGGCGAATACGACAGGCTTGAATATAAGGGAACAGTGACGATAAACGGCAAGAAGGTGGAAGCGGAATATGACGAAGGGTCTCTCGCGGTGACGTATAAATTCACGCCTCTTCCAGCAAAGCCGAAGCTGAGTAAAAAGAGCATCACGGTAAAGAAGGGCAAGACAAAGGCCGTGAAGATCATCGGTAAAGAGAAGGGATCGAAGAATACATATAAAAATACAAAGAAGGCTAAGATCGTTTCAAAGAAGAATGCGTCGACTATCAAGGTGAAAGGACTCAGGAAAGGAACGACTACTCTTAAGATAAAGTCAAACGGAGTCTGGCTCAAGCTGAAAGTCAAAGTGAAGTAAATTACTTATTATATTACAATATATTCAGAAATGGTCCTGATAACGAAAGGAGATGTCAGAATGGAAGTTAAAGAAGGTTATATGCCTTTTAAGGGCTTTAAGACATGGTACAAGGTCGTGGGCGAGCCGTCGGACAAGGTCCCTCTGGTGCTGCTGCACGGCGGCCCGGGCGGATGCCACAACTACATGGAGCCGTATGAGCAGATCGCCGAGAGATACGGCAGGCAGGTAATAACTTACGATCAGATCGGCTGCGGAAAGTCGATGATCCCTCATCAGGAGGATGACTTCTATGATATCCCGCTCTGGGTGGAAGAACTCGGTGCGCTCCGTGAGCATCTCGGGCTTGAGAAGATGGATCTGCTCGGCCATTCATGGGGCAGCATGCTCGCTATGGAATATGTGCTCGCGGGCGGTAAAGGCGTGAACTGCATGATCCTCGCGAGCGGACTCTGTTCTACAGACCAGTGGCTGGAAGAGTCCGCAAGGCTCGTGAGCTACCTTCCGGAACACATGGCGAAGGCGATCAATGAAGCGAACGAGACAGGTGATTACGAGAACGAAAAGGTGCAGGAAGCGCAGGCGCTCTACTACGAGAGACACGTGGAAGGAGTCGGCGAGCCTCCGAAGTGCATGATGGAATCGATGGAGAACGTCGGCGAGTGCTATCTCGTGATGCAGGGCCCGGCAGAGTTCACAGTTGTCGGCAAGCTTAAAGGCTGGGATATAAGAGACAGGCTTCATGAGATCAAAGTCCCGACTCTTATGCTGAGCGGAAATGACGACGAGTCCACACCGCTCATCAACAAGACCATGAACGACCTTATCCCTGGCTCCAAGTGGGTCCTCATTCCTAACGGGACACACATGGGCTTCTGCTACGACCCGGAGCCTTATATCCTGGCAGCAGAAAAGTTCCTGGAAGAAAACGACTAGAGGTGAATCATGTACGAGAATGATTACAAGTCTCAGCTCCCGGAGCTGGGTGTATTCCTTGATGAGCTGGAGCTAGTGCTCCAGAACGCGACGAAGTTCGGGATGCCGGATGTTTGCTGGTCTGCGAATGTGCTTATGTCGATAGATCCGGGGTATGACGCGCCGGGCGTCGCGATCGATATCGCAAAGCAGCTTATCGCGGGCGGCATCAGTTTCAAGAGCGCGCAGGTCCCTGCGGTGCAGTCGTTCACGTTCCCGGAGAATCCGGAGAAGGCTGACCAGATGTGGAATCAGGCGTTTGCCTTTATCGAGAAATGCAGTATCGCGGAGAAGAGCAGCGGGAAAAGGATAGACGACGAGCCGTTGATATTCTGCTTCGACCTGTCGGCATGTGTCGGAAGTATCGGCGGAAGAGAGATGCATGAGAGGCTCAAGACTTTGTCCGAGATCAAAGGAAGGTTCATATACATCTTCCGCGTGCCGTATCTTGAGGGACAGGCGCTCGGCAAGGTGAAGACCGTGATCTCAGACATCTTCCCGGTGAGAGTGCTTGCTGTGGCGCCGCTTTCTGACGAAGCGCTTGCCGGATACCTCCATCAGAGACTCGAGCAGAAGGGAGTGGTCATAAAGGAAAGCTCCCTCGCGGGGAAAGCCGGCTCAGTCGACGATGTTATAAAAGAGATGATCGCGTACGAGAAAAGTGACGGAAGATTTGACGGCCTCGCTACGATGAATAAGCTTGCGGACAGCATAGTATACCTCAAGCTCGCAGGGATGAAGGACCCTACCAAGAAGAGCAAGGCAGGGAGCTTCAGAGTGACACTTGACGCCAAAGAGCTTGCTGATATCTATGCGGATCTTAAGGGCGGCGACGATGCTGACGTAACCTTACTTGACAGACTGGCGTCTGCAGCCGACATGCTCGGGAGCAGGGATAAAAAAATAGGATTCTGATATACTGACGCAGATGGAGTATAGACATGGAAGCAAGATTTGATGGGAAAACGGTTATTATCGGCGTTTCTGCAGGGATCGCGGCATATAAGACGTGTTATCTTGTAAGCAGGCTGACGCAGGCGGGTGCTGATGTGCATGTCATCATGACGCCGAACGCGAAGCACTTCGTGGACCCGCTTACGTTCGAGACTTTGTCCGGGAATAAGTGCATCACGGACACGTTCGACCGTGAGTTCGAGTTTGACGTGAAGCATGTGTCTCTCGCGAAAAAGGCTGATCTTTTTATGGCTGCGCCTGCAACGGCTGATCTGATCGCGAAGATGGCGTGCGGTATCTGCGACGATATGCTGACTACGACATTTCTTGCGGCAAGATGCCCGAAGTATGTTGTACCGGCGATGAATACGGGGATGTACCTTAACCTTATCACACAGGACAACCTTAAGAAGCTTCGTCATTACGGCGTCCAGATAATAGAGCCGGCGGAAGGCCATCTCGCATGCGGCGATGTAGGTCCAGGGAAGATGCCTGAGCCTGAGCAGCTTTTTGATGTGATAGCGTCCGTGCTCGGGAAGGAGCAGGACATGGCAGGGCTGAGCATGCTCGTAACTGCCGGGGCGACCCAGGAGGCGATGGACCCTGTGCGGTTCATCACAAACCACTCGACA
>CAZBFD010000194.1:0-3239 GCA_964491055.1 uncultured Eubacterium sp. | reverse complement strand
CCAGAAATCCTGCCACCAAAATAAGAAAAAACTAATTTTGGTAACGAAAGGCATTAGTTACAAGGGGTGTTTCGTCACCAAACTACAATAATTCTAGAAATCCTGCCACCAAAAGATGAAAAAAATAGTTTTGGTAACGAAAGGTATTGGTTACAGGGGTGTTTCGTCACCAAACTACAATAATTCTAGAAATCCTGCCACCAAAAGAAGAAAAAAATAGTTTTGGTAACGAGATGCAGCGCCTCGCCAAATCTCAGTTTGTTTATGTCATTTGTCTAGACCCTGGTTGATAAATTATCTTTGCTATATGTCAACCAGCTTCAGCTTAAAAAGCCGGTTAACAACCTGTTCCAGCTAAAAAACCGGGCGTTAACCTGTTCCAGCTAAAAAAACCGGGCGTTAACCTGTTCCAGCTAAAAAAGCCGGGCGTTAACCTGTTCCAGCAAAAAAAGCCGGGCGTTAGCCTGTTCCAGCAAAAAAAAGATCCGGTATAAACCGGATCTGCATAATCACTTATTGCGCCATTCGCTGAACTACACCTGTTCTGATATATAAGGCGAAATGCCGCCTGCCGATTAATAAACGGGGAGCACCTGGGGTATGCTATTCTCCGAGGTACGCCTTCCTCACGCTGTCGTTGTTCATGAGCTCTTTGGCGTCGCCTGACAGTATAACGTTTCCTGTCTCGATGACGTATGCTCTGTCGGCTATGGAGAGCGCCATTCTCGCGTTCTGCTCTACCAGCAGGATCGTCGTCCCCGCCTGGTGAAGGTTGTGGATGATCTCAAAGATCTCTTCTACGAGTACCGGCGCTAGTCCCATGGATGGCTCGTCAAGCATCATCAGCTTAGGCTGGCTCATGAGCGCCCTTCCCATGGCAAGCATCTGGAGCTCTCCTCCGGAGAGTGTCCCTGCGACCTGCTTGTATCTTTCCTTAAGGCGCGGGAAGTGCTCATATACGACATTCATGCTGTCTTCCACGGTGTTCGCAGGGGCTGTGAACGCGCCCATCTCCAGATTCTCCTTTACGGTCATCTGCATGAAGATGCGGCGTCCCTCCGGTACCTGCGAAAGCCCCATCTTTACGATCTTATGCGCCGGGACTTTTGTTATGTCCTGGCCCTGGAACTCGATCGAGCCCGTCTTCGGCCTCATGATCCCCGAGATCGTCTTAAGGGTGGTGGACTTTCCCGCTCCATTCGCCCCGATCAAAGTCACGATCTCGCCTTCGTCTACGTCGAGTGAGATCCCCTTCAGGGCATGGATGGCACCATAGAACACATTTATATCATCAACTTTCAGAAGTTTCGCCATCATTCGTTCTCCTACTGTCCATATAAGCGTCTATGACCCTGTCTTCCAGGTCACTCTTCTTATACTTATCAGATTCGTTATCTTTCTGCTTGCCGAGGTATGCCTCGATTACCGCCGGGTCGCTCTGGATCTCAGCAGGCTTTCCCTTCGCTATGATCCTTCCGAAGTTGAGTACAGCGATATCTTCGCATACGTTCATGACAAGGTTCATGTCATGCTCGATCAAAACGATCGCGATACCGAACTTATCCCTGATCTTCCTGATGTTGTTCATGAGCTCTGTGGTCTCGCTCGGGTTCATGCCAGCAGCAGGCTCATCGAGCAAAAGCACTTTCGGCCCTGTCGCGAGCGCACGCACGATCTCAACGCGGCGCTGTGCGCCGTATGGAAGCGAGCCGGCAGGCTCATCTATCACGTCTTCCATCTCGAAGATGGAAAGGAGCTTAAGCGCATATTCACGGGCGAGCCTTTCCTGGTTCCTGTATTTCGGCCCATGGGTCAGGGCGCTGAACAGACCGTAGTCCAGGCCGTCATGCATGGCGACAGTGATGTTCTCACCTACTGTCAGCTTGTCGAACAGTCTGATATTCTGGAATGTCCTTGCGATTCCCATACGGCTGATCTGCACTGTGTTCAGTCCTGACGTATCTTTTCCGTCAAACATGAACGAGCCCCTTGTCGGCTGATACACCTTGGTAAGGAGGTTGAACAAAGTCGTCTTCCCTGCGCCGTTAGGCCCGATTATCCCTGCGATCTCCGTCGGCCCCACAGTGAGGCTGAAATCGTCCAAAGCAGTGAGCTCGCCGAAATCGATGCCCAGGCCTTTCATCTCAAGCACCGGGATCCTCGGCTTGTCCCTGTCAGGGATAACGATCTTGTCGACTGTAGGCATGGATGCGTCATAATTCTCACGCGCGTCATAGACTACTTCATCGTCTACGATCTTCTCGTCTACTTTCATTCTGACGCACCTCCTTCCACAGCAGCCGGCTCTTTCGGCTTTCTGCTGAATGCCGCCTTTATCTTATCGATGATCATTTCCCTGTATGATCTCAGAACAGGGTTATACGTGAAGATCATGACAAGGATCAGCACGATAGCATACACGAGCATCCTGTAATCTGAGAACTGCCTCAGCATCTCCGGGAGCACCGTCAGTACCGCAGCCGAGATGACTGAGCCCCAGATGTTCCCGATACCGCCGAGCACGACGAATACGAGGATGAGCACCGATGTGTTGAAGTTGAATTTGATAGGAAGAAGCGACGAGAAATTAAGGCCGAACAGAGCTCCGCCCATTCCCGCGAGCACAGCCGATACTGTAAACGCAAGCAGCTTGTACTGCATGACGTTAAGGCCGATCGACTCAGCAGCGATACGGTTGTCCCTGCACGCCATGATCGCTCTTCCCTGTCTTGAATTTATAAGATTCTGCACTACGAATAGTGTAAATAGCACCAGTATGATACCTGCTGTGAACGTCGATATACGCTGCACTCCTACAGCGCCCATCGGTCCGTTCAGCATTATCCTCGCGCCTTCTTCGAGCTCAAGGTCACCGTGAGTCGAAACGTGGATGCCCTTGGAGTCCTGCGCGACGTAGATAATGTTCATCAGGTTTTTGATGATCTCGCCGAATGCGAGTGTCACGATCGCAAGGTAGTCGCCGCGGAGACGGAGCACCGGGATGCCGATCAAAAGCCCCGCGAGCCCTGCTACGACTCCGCCTGTAATGATCCCGCATGTGAGCCTGACCGCGTCAGACGCGACCATCCCTTCCATGAGGTCCGCACAGAGGATGCCTGAGAATGCTCCGATCGACATGAATCCTGCGTGCCCGATGGAAAGCTCACCGGAAATACCTACTACGAGGTTGAGCGATACTGCCATTACGATATATGCGCAGATCGGTACAAGCTGGCCCT
>CAZBFD010000193.1:0-3241 GCA_964491055.1 uncultured Eubacterium sp. | reverse complement strand
GGACGTATGAGCCGGAGGACATGTATTTACGGCACGCCGCTTTCTGAGGTGGAGGGCCTGGATCCGAGCAAAACGGTCTTTCTCATGATCGACATGGAGAAGGCTTTTGTTGAGCCGAAGGCTGCGCTTCATATCATGGGTGCCAAGTACACGGTGCCTGCGTGTGAGGCTGCGCTTGAGGATGCGCGGGACCTCGGCATCAGGGTCATATGGATCAAGAGGGTCTACAAAGAGGACGGCAGCGATATAGAGACTCCTAGGTACCGCATGCTGAAGAGGCATGGAGTTACAGGGGTGCTCGCTCCGGGATCTACCGGTGTCAACAGTATTGAAGAACCGGAAGGACTGACAAGGCTTGAAAGTGAGACGGTCATCGTAAAGCCGAGGTGGAGCGCGTTTTTCAAGACCCATCTGGACGATATGCTGCAGGAGCTCGGCGTGGAGAACGTTGTGCTCGCCGGAACGACGACACCTAACTGTGTTCGCTCAACATGCTACGACTCGATCGCGTACAACTACAGGACGCTCGTCCTGGAGCGCTGCACATCGTCACAGACAGATGAGATCCAGCGCGCGAACCTTGAAGACATGCGAAGGGCCGGTGCGGAGATAATCTGAGTACGACAATATGAATAAAGCGTATGCCCATAAGGGGTAATGGACATGCGGATATTAAAAACATAAGGGGGATAGAGTTAATGAAAGTTGTAAAAGTGATTTTAATTGTGCTGCTCGTTCTGCTGCTCGCGGCAGGGGCGGCTATCGGAGTGCTTTTGTTCGTAGGCCGCGACGAGGGGCCGGATATCAACGAGGTCGCGGACTCCACGATCGCACTGTGCGATGAAATGTCGCTCAAGGGCTTTGATGCCGGGAACCAGGGGCTAATCGCGTATCTCAAGCAGAAAGAGATAGACGAAGAGAAGAAGCGCGAAGAGGAAGAAAAGAAGAGGAAGGAAGAAGAGGAAGGCGACGAGGACGACCCGGAGAATTATGACTCGACTGAGGACACCGGAAAGGACTCCACGACTGACGCGATGATAGAGCGGTACACCGGCACCTGGGAACAGCAGGGTATACTGCAGGGAGGCGGTGACCTTGACACTTCAACCGGATCGTACTGCACGTACATCTTCAATTCCGACTTCTCATACACAGCCAAGGGCAAGGATCTGAACGGCAAGAAGATAAACGAGGAAGGCACCTGGATGCTGAACGCGAAGAAGCAGATCGTCGCGGGAGATTACACGATGGGTATCGACGACAGCGGATATCTTCTTAAGGATACAGGCGAGCGCGACGGCAAGGGCAGAAAGATGAAGTACGCTTTCGCCAAGACGGACTAGGAGACTGCTTTGATTAAGAGTGCGATATTCGACGTTGACGGGACGCTCATTGACTCCATGCCGGTGTGGCATAACTGCGGCGTAAGGTATCTGAAATCGATCGGCATCAAAGCCGAGCCGGGCCTGGGCGACTTCCTGTTCACGCAGACGAATCAGAGCGGCGCGATCTACATGGTCGAGCATTACGGCCTTGACCTTCCGCCTGAAGAAGTCGCTGAGGCTATGTCCCGCGACATGGAGAACTATTATTTCAATGCGCCGGTGATGAAGCCGGGCGCGGCGGAGACCCTTGAAAGATTCGACAGCGCCGGCATACCGATGACGGTCGCGACGTCCACAGATAAATATCTCCTCGACGGAGCGTTCCGGAAGCTTGACATCGGGCACTACTTCAAGGCGGTGCTCTCATGCGGGGACTACGGCACGACGAAGGGCGAGCCGCTCATCTTCTACAAAGCCTCGGAGGTAATGGACACAGACCCCGGTGAAACATGGGTCTTCGAAGACGGTCTCTACGCGATAAAAACAGCCGTGAAGGCAGGCTTCAGGACAGTCGCGGTATACGACGAACAAAGCGATCCCGACTGGGACGAGATGATAAAGCTCTCTGACGAGCACGTCCACAGGCTGGACGAATTTGACCTGTGAGAAAAGCCGTGAAAGCACAGCGGAGAGATTTTGATAAATAAGAGGATTTTGTTGGTGAATACGAAAGGATGTATGAACTATGCAGGGTAACAAGGTTTTGATCGTAGATGACGACCCTAACATCAGGGAGGTCATAAGTGTAAACCTATCGAGCGAGGGATACGACGTGGACACCGCGGAGAACGGAATGATCGCGGTCGAGAAGGTCGAGGCTGGCGATGCGTATGACGTGGTCTGCCTGGATATCATGATGCCTGACATGGACGGGATCGAGGTGTGCTCCAGGATCCGCCGGAAGTCGAATGTGCCGGTGCTGTTCCTGACCGCGAAGTCGCAGGACAAGGACAAGGTCGAGGCATACAGTACAGGCGGTGATGATTTCCTCGTCAAGCCGTTCTCGCCGACCGAGCTCCTCATGAAGATCAAATCCCTGATCCGCCGCAGGAACGAGTACGACAAGCCGGAGAACCCGGAAGGTGAAGACGACACGAGGCTTTCGGACGACATCGTTGTCGACACGAGAAAGCGCTCGGTGCTGAAAGACGGAGTAAGGATCAATCTGACAGATAAGGAATTTGACATCCTCCGCTACTTCATGGACCACCGCGGGGAAGTCGTACAGAACAAAGACCTGTATGAGAACGTCTGGGGAGAGCAGTACCTGACATCCGCCGGAAACACCATCATGGTGCATATACTTAACCTCCGGAAAAAGCTCGAGAACGATGTGAGCAAGCCGGAGATCATCAAGACAGTCTGGGGAAAGGGATATAGAATTGACTGATAATAACAGGACAGTACATGACATCCTTTTCAGCAAAAAGAAAGTCTCTGTGAATTTCAAGCTGGCCGTGGTCATCATCATGGCCGGAGTGATAGCCGTAGGGGCTTTTTTGCTGATGGGGCTTATCGAAGAGCAGATAATCAGGAACATTGCGGCATCTGAGTCTGTCAAGACCGACGCAGTGAACGAGAGATTCGAGAACCTGAACACGTTCATCGTTGAGAACAACGTGGAAGGCGACGACATCGAGATGCTGCAGGAGTGGGTGCGGAACCAGAGCTACACTGAGATGATCGTGTCCGACAGGATGGGCGAGATCTTCACGGGCGGCTGGGTGCCGAGCACGATGCGTTCGTCTGAAGAGGCGGGTGCGAACAACAGTGACAGCACGACGCTCAAGAAGGATATTCCGGCTGAAGGAGAGGACCTGTTCAACAGAGAAGTAAGGTTCCTTGATAAAGAATAT
>CAZBFD010000192.1:0-3249 GCA_964491055.1 uncultured Eubacterium sp. | reverse complement strand
GCCTGATTCGACGCAAGTGTACCGTGCATTCCGACCATTCCGAGGTTGTGCGGATCATCGTAGCGCATGATTCCGGTCGCCATGAGTGTGTGGACCGCCGGGATGTCGGCTTTTCTGATCAAAGCCTCGACTTCGCTCCAGGCTTCGGACGCCATGGCGCCTCCGCCGATGTAGCATACAGGCCTCTCTGCCTTGTTGATGCACTTGGCAAATTCTTCTATGGTCTCACTATCGACCTTCGGAAGTGGTGTCACAGGATATGGCGGCTTATTCTCGAACTTGATCTTTGCAGCCGTCACATCCTTCGTAATATCTACAAGTACAGGACCTTTCCTCCCGCTGTTTGCGATCCTGAAGGCCTCTCTGAGCGAATGCTCAAGGTCTTCTATTCTGTTTACGAAGAAATTGTGCTTGGTTATCGGCATCGTAACGCCCGTGATACATACCTCCTGGAATGCATCACGCCCGATCAGGTTGTCCGGTACGTTTGCTGTTATCGCTACGATAGGAATACTGTCCATGTAAGCAGTAGCAATACCTGTAACAAGGTTCGTAGCACCGGGACCGCTGGTCGAGAAAACCACTCCTGTCCTGCCTGTCGCACGTGCGTAGCCGTCTGCGGCGTGGCATGCATGCTGCTCATGAGACGCAAGTACATGATGTATCTTATCACTGTACTTATACAGCTCATCGTAGATATTGAGCGCTGTGCCGCCAGGATAGCCGAAAACGGTATCCACACCATGATCCAGCAGGACTTCAGCCACTATCTGTGATCCTGTAAGTTCCATCCTGTTCACTCCTTCATAATACGTATACTAAAAAACCGCGTCTGATACGTGGAATATACTCATAATTATACAATCCTTTGGATAAAAGTCAACAAAACCCCGCTGAAAAACTGACCGCATGCACACAAAAAAACAATTTTGAAACATTTTTGGTGACAAAAGGGACAGTTCTATTTGTCACCTTTCACTTGCATTCGGGTGCTGTTTCTACTATCATATTGGTGGGGGAAAAATAGGTGGCATGCAGAGAACTCCGTTTCTCTGTTTTTTACGCCTTGAATGTGCTGATGAAGGATCTGAAACAGGCCGCGGGGGCTGCGGTCAAGTCTATACATAAATACTGGAAAGGCAGCGGACGTGAAGCCAGGACATGGATCGTCACGTCGGGGATTTGTGCTGTCTTTCTTGTTTTATTCTGCTTCAATCTGCTCAGTCCGGATTTTGATGCCGCCTACTCGGACAAAGAGATCGCCGAGGGAAGGAAGACTGTCGTGGAGCACGACTATTCGGACGTGAAGACAGTCGAGAGCCTCATCAAGACACTGGAGGCAAAGGACAACAAAGTCGTGAGCACCAAGGCCAAGTCGAACGTCTACTACCTCAAGAAATTCCGGGACAGCGTGATACTCGGGGACTCGATAACTGAGGGACTCTCGGTATATGGATTCCTGCCGGACGACATCGTGCTCTGCTCGATCGGAGCATCACTTGAGGGGAGCTGGCCTTTGTTCAAGAAGGCGGCAAAGCTCGTTCCGGACAACGCGTTCTTCACATTCGGAATGAACGACCTGATAAAATACCGCGGAAAGACCAAGCCTTTCATCAGGCAGTACAGCAAGCTGCTCGAGAAGTTCCACAAGAAATCGCCGGACTCAGTGATATACATAAACAGCATCTCCAGGCCGGGAAAGATCGCGCAGAAGAACCAGCCTTCTCTCAAGAACTGGAAGAAATACAACAAAGCCCTGGAAGAGCTGTGCGAGGAAAAGGGATACATATTCATAGATAACACTTACATTCTCGAAAAGAACAAGAAACTGTACCAGCCGGACGGAATCCACGTGATACCTGCGTACTACCCGATCTGGATGAACGACATGATCGCTGAGGCGGGCCTGTAGATGTGTTTTTGGGGACGGTTCCGAAAAACACACTAATACGGAGCACGGACATGAAGAAAGACAAAATTGCATTTTTCAGAACAGCAAATTCATACACGGCGCTTTTCATAAAAGCCGCCTTTATTTGCGTGCTCCTTGTTTTTCTCGCCTGCGTGTACATCATGAATGACGCAAGGGACGTCCGCATGTCTCAGATCGAGGACAAGCTCCTTGTGGAGACTGACCTCGGCGACATGAAAAAGTGCAACACGAGGGAGCTCCTTGAGTTCGTCGGGCTGGATTACTCAGACTACGACGAGGTCCTTTACTACAAGAGCAAAGTCGCGCTCGACGTGACTGAGCTCGTCATCGTTAAAGCAAAGGACAAAAATGATCTCCTCGATGTCCAGGACGCGGTCGAAAAGCGAGTAGCATCGCAGATAAACACTTACCGCGACTACGGCCCTGAGCAGGTCAACCAGCTCAAGAACGCAGTTATAACCAAGCAGGGAAAGTACCTGTTCTACTGCGTTGCAGAAGATCCGGAGAAGTATGAGGAGGTGTTCAGGCATGCTGTTTAGCAGTATAACATTTCTCTTCTACTTCCTTCCTATAGTTATCGCAGCGTACTTCCTGATCCCGAAGAGGATCCTCTGGGCGCGGAACCTTGCGCTGCTCGCGGCGAGCCTTATCTTCTACAGCTGGGGCGAGCCTGTTTACGTGTTCCTCATGATATACAGCGCGTGCTTCAACTGGTTCATGGCGCGCGAGATCGAGAAGACGAAAGACCACGGCGGAAGCGGACGTGCAGACCTTATCTTCACGATCGCGGTCGACCTGTCGATCCTGTGCTTCTTCAAGTATTTCAGCTTCGTCATGGACAACCTGAGCGCGCTGACAGGAATAGAGATCCACTACACTGCCCTCGCGCTTCCTATCGGCATCTCCTTCTACACATTCCAGGCGATGTCGTACATATTCGATGTCTACAGAAGAAAAGTCAGGGCTCAGCGGTCACTGTTCAAATTCACGCTGTACCTGTCGTTCTTCCCGCAGCTCATCGCGGGCCCTATCGTTAAGTACCGCGACATAGAGAAGCAGCTCTCCTCAAGAGAGACTTCGCTCTGCGGCTTCGGGGAAGGATCATCAAGGTTCATCGTAGGCTTAGGCAAAAAGGTTTTGCTCGCAAACAACCTCGGGGCTCTCCAGGCGGCCGTGCTCGCTCTTCCGGACAGCAACATATCCGCCGCGTCGTACTGGATCGGCGCGTTTGCGTTCACCATGCAGATAACGGTAAGCAGCAGCGCAACTATACCCCGGAACATATGGCCGGCCGTTTCCAGGGGCTGCGGATCCTT
>CAZBFD010000191.1:0-3263 GCA_964491055.1 uncultured Eubacterium sp. | reverse complement strand
AAAGGGACTGTCCCTTTCAGGAGCTTTTCATGGGCATTTTGTCAGTGATCATCTAACCTTGATCTTCGATGTCACTTTCTTCCAGCCTGAAACCCTGTAGCTGTTGTTTCCTGCAGCCCTGACTTTGATCGTCACTTTATAGGTGCCCTTCTTGAGGCCCTTCTTCACAGTGATTTTGCCGGTCTTGCTGTTCATCGTAAAGTATTTTTTGAAGCTCTTCTTGCCCTTCTTCGCTGAAACGAGCTTGTAAGACATAGTGCCCTGGCCTTTCTTCACGGTTTTGATTACCTTGGAGACCTTCAGGGTCTGGGCCTTCTTCCTGAGCTTCTTATACTTTACGGTCGTCGTCCTGCCCTTCACCTTGAGCGTATTTGCCTTCTTGAACTTGTCTGTTATGTCAAGCTGCCGGCCGTAGATATTTGAGGCCGTAACGGTCTTGTGCAGCGCTTTCTTGTCTCCGTCTGTATCTTTTATATCCGGGATATCTTTTGTATCAACGTACTCGAGCCTGAGCTTCTGGAGCGTATCGTGATTTAGAGTAAGCTTAGTATCGCTTATAGGTATGTAGCACCTGACGAACATGTCTCTCATCTCGATAAGAGGCTGGACTTCGATTTCCCCGGCGTATTCTGATATCGGGAAGTACCTGTAGCCGCCCTGCTCCTTGCTGATAGCGATCTCCCTGAGCTCCCAGCCTCCGTTTCCATCCTTCTTGAAGATAAGATATGCTATATGACATACGATCTGCTTCATCGGGACATAAGCTTCAGCGTCGTAGTCGTATACATCTACGACTTCCTTAGTGTAATATCCGGTCGGCACCTCTATCTCATCATCAGAAACTTCTGCTCCGGCAATGTAGAGTTTTCCATTAGCGTCCCTGAGTGCATACCATTTCTCTTCGATCGGATCCAGATCCCATTTGCTTCCCTTTGTATGCATCCAGAAGACCAGCTCTTCATAGCCAGCCTTTACAGGATCGAGCTCGTAAACCTCTTTACCGCTGACTGACCCGATCGTAAGTCCCGAAGGCGAGCGATAGAATAATCCAAGGTAGTCCCTGTTCTTCGGGTCGTTCATAAAGGCTTTTGCTGCCGGAAGCTCAGCCACGAGATTATACTGGACATTATCGATCGCCTGCTTCCAGATATCATTGAACGTGATCCTGTAGCTCGTGCCTGCTTCGTTTTTCTCTTCCTGCACATCTATCTGATCTTCAAGGATGACTTCATCACGCATATGGACGATAAGCCTGTCAAGCCATCCCTTTACTAATGCTTCCCCGCCGCATGCATCTATGTACATCTGAGCGATGCTGTTTCCGTCAAAGTCCTTCTCGCCATAAACATCCCAGTATTTTTTTACAGCATCAAAATCTATGCTGTCTTTAGGGGTGCCGTCTGAGACCATCTCAGTAACAGCTTCCCCCGCGATATATGCCAGTCCGTATGCTTCCATGGTCTTAAGATGCTCCTGCAGGAATTCTGCCCTGTCCGGATGCGTTTCCGCGAGCTTCTTTATAACTTTACTATATTCAACATGGCATGTCTGGAACCCATAAGCCGGAGGCTCTTTCGGGCAGAAAGCAAGATACATTCCGCTGTTCTGCTGCTCCCCATACTTCATCTCCCCGTCAGGAGCCCTATAGTACTGCTCCTTCGTATGGAAATACTTCGTACCTCCTGCATATATGATCTCCTTGTCACTCAGGAAGCCCATAATGATCTCCGCGATCTCAGTATACCTGTTGGTATCATCGATCTTCCCTTCAGGAGTCAGGTTCTCGATATCTGCATCATCAAATGCATATGCGAGCTGAGACGCAAGGATCCCGAGATCATAGTAGCCCATCTCGTTATATTCAATAGAAGACCTGTATGACCTGAACACATCATAGTATTTCCCCTCACGAAGGCCGCCCTGCAGATTCTCGGTCAGCAGAGTCAGGGCATTAAGGAATGTGCAGTCATTTACTTTATCTGTCATGAGCTTATTCACGTCGATCACTGCGAGAGTCGCATCCGTAGATGCGCCGTCGCCTTCTTCCTTGTCATAGAATGCTATGAAGTCATCCACTATCTTCCTGCCGAGCTCATATGTCCCGTTCTCACCATCAAAACCTCCCTCACCCAGCTCATTCAGCCAGTACTCATAGTTCTGGCCGTATCCAGGCTCTGTCTTCGGAGATACGATAAGATAGTCCAAATAGTCTGCAATCGAGACCGTGACTTCTGCGCCAGCCATAAGGCATGCATCAAAATCCACAAGATCGAATTTCCCTTCCTGCACTCCGTCACCGTCCGCGTCCGTGACTTTATTGTCCGAGAATGCGTCTATCATCTCATCCATGCCCATTGAGTCATATCCGCTCTCATATTCCTGCTCGTTATTGCAGAAGCCGGCTCTTGTACCAAGGCCGTGATCCCAGAGGATCAGGTCATACTTTTCTGCAGGAGCATACTCAACACAGTAATCGATGAATGCCTTCAGTACTTCAGGCTCGTTCATCCATTCATAATTACCTTTTTTAGTTTCATCAAACGAGGAATAGCCGTCTTCATCTATGATGTAATCATGCTTCGTATCGATCTTGCTCCGTTTTGCAGTCTCTCCGTCCCCGAGCACACCGTCGCCGTCAAGCAGGACCATCTTGCCGTGTGCGGCTTTGTCCCCGCCTTCAGGCTCAACACGATACTCCGGATCGTCAGCTCCCTTAGCTTCCCAGATCTGGTTGTATACGTTGCTTATCTGGGTTTTGTTCTTGTCCTCAGCAACGATCCAGTCATCTTCATCGTCAGGATTTTGCTCCTCGACTGCATCCTTCGGCACATAAACATCGTCCGGATACTCCAGATATTCTTTCTCCAGATGCCACTTGTTCGCGCCTCCGGTCATGACAATAAATCTTATATCGTCATCCTTGATGAAATTCGCCCTCAGTACCTGCCTGAGGTTATATGAAGCCATCTTTCCGCCGGTCTCCAGGTCCGAGCCGCAGAGATACAACATTATCGTCCTTTTCGCCTTCGGCGCCTCATCATCCGCAAACACATACACCGAGGCCAACCCCAGCATCATGACCGCCGCGAGCATCATAATAATAAATGTTCCGAATAACCTTCTCATCATCAAAGCCCTCCATATGTTATGACACCTTGATCGTGACTGACACAGACACATTACTTCCTGTATAATACTCTGTGCCTTTATCATTTACAGATACAGTTAGTTTATACGTTCCTTTCCCCAGGCCTTTCTTCACA
>CAZBFD010000190.1:0-3291 GCA_964491055.1 uncultured Eubacterium sp. | reverse complement strand
GGAAAGTCATCGTAAAGGCTAAAGTCACGAAGACAGGGAAACAGCTGAAGAAGTACAGGGCGACTGGCGCAATAAAGCTCAAGGCCGGCAAAGCCACGCAGCTCAAGGTAGATCTGATCAAGGCGAAAAAGACGTCTGTGAAGAAGCACGTCGGAGTCCGCTATGAGTCATCCGACGCCGGGATCGCGAAAGTGACGTCGAAGGGCAAGATCAAAGCCATTAAGAAGGGCACGTGCAGGATCTATGTATTTGCTCAGAGCGGGATAGCCAATTCGATCAAAGTGACCGTAAAATAAAGGAAAAGACTAGAATAAGAGGACATGATGATGAACAGAAAGCTGATCTCATTGATCATGAGCACCGTTATGGCGCTGAGCATGCTCGCGGTCAT
The DNA here is from genome assembly GCA_964491055.1 of uncultured Eubacterium sp. Taxonomy (GTDB): domain Bacteria; phylum Bacillota; class Clostridia; order Peptostreptococcales; family Anaerovoracaceae; genus Aminicella. The sequence continues at coordinate 2,900 of CAZBFD010000190.1, read as the reverse complement.
GCCCGCGGTATCCTTTGCCGGTAAGAAGAGCATGGACAGCCTTACCGCGACAAGGGGAGTATACTGGTTCGACCCGCATGAAGTCAGTACGGACCTGACGGATACATTTGTCTACGACGACAGCCTGCTTACAGGAGACTCGCTGGAGTATGACCAGAGGCTGGCAACGATGTCGTACGAGCTTGCGATCGCGTCGATAAGCAGTGAGCGTGAAGAGAAGACGGTGGAGGGGTATCAGAACAAGAGCAGGAACCTGAGAGCATACCTCGAAGACAACGGGTTCGTGGATTTTGATACCAACAGATACTACAAAGAGAAAATGACTACCGAGACGATGGGCGCGGCATGTGCGCATAAGGAGATCACTGACGGCGGAAAGAAGTACACTCTCCTCGCGATCGTCCCGAGAAGCGCCGGATATGAGGCTGAGTGGGGAGGCAATTTCCAGATCGGAGAGGAAGGCGACCACGAGGGCTTCAAAAAGGGCAAGACAATAGTTCTTGATTTTGCGAAAGAGTACGTTGAGAAGTACGGTATCACGGGCGATATCAAAGTCTGGACTGCGGGATACAGCCGCGGCGGTGGCGTAACCAATCAGGTCGCAGCAGCCCTTATCAAAGATGCGAAAACGGCGCTCGGAAGAACGATCGATCTGGAGCCTTCCGATATCTACTGCTATACTTTCGGAACTCCGAACAGCGCCGCGTCACCGGAAGGAGAGTCAGGAACCCCGACGGACAGCAAGTTCGATTATATCCATAACACATGGGAAGGATACGATATTGTAACGATCGCTCCGCCCCAGGGGTTCGGCTTCAACAGATACGGTACGAACACAGGGTACGCGAAGGCTGAAAACAAGGAACGCATGCTGGAATTCCTGAGTTTAACGAACAGCAAGGTATATGACATCTATATGAATGGCGGCGACCCGGACGGATTCTCCCCGAAGACGATCGACCTGGAAAAGCTCATAAACAATAAGCAGTTCTCACTGGCGGACGACGAAAATTCGTACATCGGCTACAGCCAGAAAGAATTCCTCCTGATGATGAGTGATTCCATCGTAGCGGCTGTCGGAACAAGACAGGTTTACTATGACAGGTATCAGACGGCGTTCTCACACCTGACAGGGTACGTTTTCTCACATATGGGGGACCTCGGCAAAGTTATAGATGGAGTTAAGGCGAACAAGTATTCCAGTGCGCTCGTCGCCATGCTGTATATATCATATATGTTTGACAGATACAGCGAGACCAACTTTGACGCAGATACGATTGATGAGATCCAGAAGGCTATCAACATGCTCAATGGAATAATCAAGACGTATGAGGATAATCAGCTAGAGGTCCCCGAGCATCTGAAAACGTATGTAGAAGAGCTCAATAGTAAGCTGAGCACTGCAAATACGTGGAACGACGCCAAAGATCTTGCCTGGAACATAACAAGGATCCTGTATTCCAGCGTCATGACGTCCGGCCTGACGAATGCGGGACTTGATCAGGAGGATCAGGAACTGTTCACGCAGCTTACTGATAAAGATGAGTGTAAGGCCGTCTCCAGGCTCGTCGCATACATACTTCTGTATGATACAAGACAGTCTGAGTCTGATAAGATCATAAGCTTTACGCAGGTCACGAAGCAAATGAAGCACCTCGCGACATTCGCCGGGAACGCGTCGAGATACATGAGGCCGCACAACAATGAAGTCATCCTTTCGTGGCTCCGTACGCTGGATCCGACATATGACGACTTCAGCAAGGAGAACTCCGCACAGATCGCGGGATACAGACGTGTATATATAACAAAGCCTGAAGGCGCTGTCCTGACAGGTGAGATAAGGGATTCCAGCGGCGGTGTGGCAGCCACGTTCAAAGACGGAAAGATCACGTCGAGAACAGATAAGTGGATCGGCTTCACGACGAGCGACATCGAGGCCGGCGGCTGGCTGAGGATACCTGCAGACGACACATATACAATTATCATGCATACAGATGAGTATTCCAGATTAGGGCTGAAGGTCGCAGAGTATTCAGTATATAACAATGAGGAAGTGCGTACTGTAGAGGGAGACAGTAATAACAGAAAATGGAGCAGCCTGACATCAGGACCGCACGGATGCGTCAGCCTGGTTTTGCCGAAGCTCGAAGAAGGTTTTGATGGTTATGATATGACAGAGCCGTCGGACGTGAAATACAGGGTGAGCGTGGAAGAACACAGCTGGTCGGTAGCGGGCTATACGCCTGCGACATGTGAGACGCCGGGAACGAAACAGTACCGCTGCACAGTCTGCTCCAGCAGGTATTCGATCACCATTCCTGCGACGGGCCATAAATGGGGCGAGTGGAGAGCCGTTGAAGGCGGGGACAGCCACGAGCGCGTATGCCAGAACGATCCGTCACATAAGGAGACGGAGCCGCACGTCTGGGAGGTCGTGCAGGAAGACGAGCCGACATATATCTCAGCGGGCAAGAGGATCAGCCTGTGCAGGATCTGCGGCGCGACCAGCGAAGAGTCGATCCCGGCGCTCGAGAAGGAAGAGAATACACTCGATGTAAAGGCGAAGAAAGTCACGATCAAAGCCTCAAAGCTTAAGAAGAAAGCTGTCAGGGTGGCGCGAAGGAAAGCGCTGAAGATCACCGGGGCACAGGGTCAGTTGACATACAAGAAAGTCGGCGTGAAAAAGAAGAAGTTCGCGAAGAAGATCACGGTCAACAAGAAGACCGGGAAGATCACAGTCAAGAAGGGCCTGAAAAAGGGCACTTACAGGCTGAAGATCCAGGTTACTGCTGCCGGGACCACAGTGTACAAGCCGGCGTCGAAGACGGTGATCGTAAAGATACGAGTCAGAAAATAATGAAAAGTGTTATATTTCTCAGAGGCACGTAATTTACCGCCTC
>CAZBFD010000189.1:0-3299 GCA_964491055.1 uncultured Eubacterium sp. | reverse complement strand
AACTCATTCCTCGTTTTAGATTGCCAAAATGATATGTAATGACCCTTTGTCAAGTGTTTTTTAGGGTCACCACAAAAATGTATTAACTTGTACCATGAGAGCATGCCGAAGGTGCCTGATATCAGATCTCGGCATTGGCCACTCTGATATACGTGGATTCGGAGAAATAACTCCTTACCTACAGGTCAATGGTCCGCCGTGAGCTCTACCGTCTAACAGCGTGGATCACAAATGTGCCAACATAGATTGGGCGTAGATAGCTCGAACCTAATTTGTATAAAGCACCTTCGGGATGCTCTCAGTATATATAGAATTAACGGATAGAATAAATGTGCTTTATGCGATATTGTCAGTCATCATCCCCCAGATAAAGCAGGCCAGTTCTCTTGCAATAGCTGTCTTCGCAATATTCGGTTTCTTGTTATACTTAAGGACCATACGATAGTACCGCAACCGCAGGCGCTCGTTTGCCTTATCTGCATATGCTATCACTTCCGGTGGATTACCTTCCTGCCGCGCTTTGAGCGCTTTGGATTTGAAGCCCACCTGACCGCGTGTATAACATTGTGCTGCTTCGATCAGTAACGAACGCAAATGCCGATTACCGGCTTTTGTGATCCCGAGACGGTTCTGGTCATCGCCGCTGGAATCTTCGCCAGGAACCAGCCCTATATACGAAGCGAACTGCTGGGCATTTGCAAAGCGCCTGAAGTCACCGACTTCTGTGACCGAGGCAAGAGCTGTAAGTGTGTTGATGCCGATGAAGCATCCAAGCTTGTGAACACTTTCACTGTATTCACTATTGGATGCAAGCTCCTCGATACGTTTGTCCAGGCGTTCCACCTTGTCTTGGAGGTTGTCATATGTGATGAGATATTCCTTCAGTATCTCACCATACAAGCCATCCGGCTTCAATGACCTCAGCCATTTAAGGTGCGCCTGTGTCCAATGACTGTTGCCATCGTAGCGATAGTTGTGCCGTAGACAGAATGCGAGGATCTGCTGCTTTATTTTCTTGAGAGCGATCTTGTGATCGTCTCTCATGCGGATGAATTCCTTCGTCTGCTCATCCTGCTCCGTCGGGATATGTACTGCAGAATAATCGTGATGAGCAAGACACCTGGCTATCAGAGCGGCATCACGTTTGTCTGTCTTGATACGTTTTCTGCTCTTCTGCTGCAGCATCGTGGAAGGAGCAAGTATGATGCATTTGATATTATGATCCGTTAATTGATGATACAGCGTGAATCCGAGGCAGCCAGCCTCGTAGCCGCATATGAATGTAACATCGTCTCCGTAATGGAAGCGCATGACTTCAATGTAGTTGATTACCTTGCTGTAGTGAGCTTCAGTTTTCTGAGGGTACTCAGCATATTCTAGCTCATTTGTGTAACAACAGAGAGAAAATGATTCCTTGTGTACGTCCATTCCAACATAGATTGTGCTATACTGCATTTGATGACCTCCTTTGTATGCGGTAACCCGACTTATTGTTGTACTAGACATACACAGTATAGCCGTAAATCCACGAACCTACAAACTGGAGGTCATTACATATTGTCTAACTTCTAGTCTATCCTGGAATTTAATCTGGCAAAGTAGAATTCACTTTGTCACTTGACCCTCATTCCTCGTTTTAGATTGCCAAACTAACTTCTAGTCTATCCTGGAATTTAATCTGGCAAAGTAGAATTCACTTTGTCACTTGACCCTCATTCCTCGTCCGAAGTGTGGGCAAGCTGTGTGCAGCATGACGGGCAAGCGGTACAGACTGATCCCGCTTGTCCGTGTGCTGTGCACGACTTGTCCATCGCGAGGACGCAATCCCCAAGAGGGAGCCGGACGCACTCAGGAGCCCGCGCCGGCACTGGCCGTCCATACAGGACAGCGCCGGCAAACAAGCGAGGCTCCTGAGCATGCGTCCCCCGCAAACGCCGTGAAGCGCGAGCGGAGCTCCCGAAAGGCATATTCTCAACTTCTTCTCCCAACGAATCAGATTTGTAGTAGTTATTATATATAAAAACCTGCTCCAACGTATAACTTATTAAATATCATTCTTTATAACTTCCAAGATCCACACCTACAGCATTGTTATATGCCAGTTACTCACCTTACAATTCAGTCAAACGTATAAGATTTAAAATTCACTCCATAATAACTACTAAAAACCGCACATGCAGATTCATGATATCCCAGTTACTCACCTCACAATTCAGCACAACGTATATAATTATTAGATCCATCCCAAATAACTACTAAGAACTACTCCTCCTAATCTGCGATATCTCAGTTGCCCACTTTATAATTCAGTCCAACGTATAATATTTATCAATTCACGATTCAATAACTTCTACAGCCCATCTTGTATGGTAAAAAAACGTATCAAAAAAAGTACAGAGTTATCCACAATTATTTTGTAACAAGCTCTTTACAGGTTATTTGGGGAAATTGTAGCATCATTGTACACAGGGGAACTGCCATGGGCAGCACAAGGAAAATGAAGGGGGTCTTGTTGTCAGTGGCAAGAAAATCAGTATTTTCAGAAAGGAGTAAAATAACACAAATGAGAATCTCTGATTACTTGGGATTTGAGATGAAGAAAGTCAGGACAAAGATAGCTTTCAATCAAAAAGAGCTTGATACATTTTCCTCTTTAGAGGAAGGGACTCTGGTTTATAAAGTCATAAATGACCATAACTTCTACTACTATCTCCAAACTAGAACACACAAAAAGCAGAAGCAAAGATATTTGGGCAGACTGGGTGAACCAGTTGTAGGCAAATACATACGCCAGCGCTACCTCAGGGAACTTCAGAAGGTGCTGAAGAAAGATGAGAAACTGCTTACCAGATTTCTGCATGATTACACAGACTATTCTGTCGAAGCCATCCAGAAGATCCTGCCAAATTCCTACAAGAACCTTCCAAAAGAATGTTTTGTAGATGAAACGCTCACGGAGCTCAAGGAATGGGCGAAAGAAAATTATACGCGCAATCCGTATCCTATGCCGCCGGATCCAAATATTGCATGTGACGGGACTGCTACAAGATCAAAAGGTGAAACTATCGCTTATGACGATACTATTTCCGCAGGCCTTCCATTCCGCTTTGACCCGGAAATTATAGTGCAGGGGAGAAGCGGCGTCATGCATAAGCTTTACCCTGATTTCCAGTTCAAGTGCCGGGACGGCTCGTTCATCCTGTGGGAACATCTTGGAATGATAGAAATGAACCGTTATGCTGAGCGCCTTAAGCAGAAGATCGCCGACTACCTTGACTGCGGGTATATCGTCGGGTTGA
>CAZBFD010000188.1:0-3327 GCA_964491055.1 uncultured Eubacterium sp. | reverse complement strand
CGGTGAGCGACATATGCATTACGGATTACTCATCGCTCATGTTCGAGTTCTCGCTCTTTGAGAGACCGATAGTGTTCTTCATGTTCGACAAGGATGAGTATAAAGAATCACGGGGCATGTATTACACGTTTGACGAGCTCGCGGAGTGTGGTCCGGTGTTCACGACGAATGAGGAAGTGATCGATTATATTGATCACGTGGAAGAACGTTTTGAAAGCTCGCGTGTCGCGGCGTTCAGGGACAGGTACATGAATGCATGCGACGGTCACGCTACAGAAAGAATAATAAACTATATCTACAGTTAAGTATGGAGATGCGGGGGTCTCAGTAAGAAAGCCATGAGAAAATTCATAACAAAAGATATGAAATGGGAGAACATGTTCCTGGAGATGTCTATTGAATCGGATGTCCCTGATGCGAAATTCATGTTCTATCAGCTCGGGAAGAGGATCTACCATGTGCCGGCAAGTGATGTAGAGCGTGTCGATAACGGGTATCAGCTTAAGATAAATATCGCTGCCGCCGGCGGCAGGGGATTCCTTCCGGAAGGTGAATGGGTCCTTGTCGCTGAGGGAAGCGGAAGGCAGTATGACGTCAGGGTGACTTTTGATCTTGCGTACAACTTCCAGGATCTTTCAAGGGTGTTCAGGTATGCGGAAGATAAGGCGTATGTACTTACTTTCGAGCCTTCGTCCGAGAACGGAAGAGACGACTGGATCCTCGGAGGAGGCGACGACACCGCACAGCCGGGCGCTTACAGCCTGAAAGCTGTTGCAAGTGCTGCTGCCGACAAGAATATCTGCTTTACGCTGCACAGCTCTTTCATGAAGAAAGATCCTGACTGGCAGGATAAGGCAAGCGGCATCCGTAACACGATCTATAAGACGCTGAACAAAGCATCTGAAAACGAGCACGCTCCAGGCCTTAACCACGTGCTCTTCATGACAGAGACAAGAGACGAGATCGGGGGGAACCTCAAGGCTGTGTATGATGAAGTCATGAGACGCTGCCTGGACAGAGACTATAAGATAACTGTCTATGCGAGGAACGACGTTAAGAAAGGCCTTGGAGTAAACGGCCTTATCAGGCTGAGGAAGCTCATAGCAGATCAGGATATCATATTCGTTGACGACTTCTGCCCGGTGTTCACATATCTGGATCCGCCAGAAGGCTCAAGGCTCGTACAGCTCTGGCACGCGGTAGTCGGATTCAAATCAGTAGGATACAGCAGATTCGGGAAAACAGGATCGCCGCATCCGGCATGGTCATGCCACAGAAAATATACAGATGTTTTCATCCCTCATGAAGATCTTAAGGATGTATACAGAGAAGTATTCGGTATAGAGAAAGATGCGTTCAAGGTAGTCGGATCACCGAGGCTCGACGGATTCCTCGATGAGGACAAGGTCGCAGAGGCCACGGAGCGCATCTATGATAAATATCCGTTTATCAAGGACAAGCGTGTGATCCTGTTTGCGCCTACTTACAGAGGAGGCGGAGAGAAAGACGCTTTCTACGATGAGAGCATGCTGGACTTCTCGAAGATCGCGGAGATCTGCGGGGACGATACAGTGTTCCTGATCAAGATGCATCCATTCATCGACAAGAAGGTCGATATCCCTGAAGAGTACCGCGATGTGATTTATGATGTTTCAGACTATTCTGATATCAATGAGCTCTACTACATATCAGATATACTGATCACGGATTACTCCTCAGACTACTTTGAGTTCGCGCTTCTGAAGAAGCCGATCCTCTTCTATACATACGACCGTGACAGATACCAGCTGCTCCGCGGAGTTCACCAGGACGTGAAGAAGAGCGCGCCGGGAAAGGTGTGTGATACTTTTAGTGAGCTCACTGAAGCACTGAAGAGTGGAGATTTTGATATAGAAAAGACAAAACGGTTCGCGGACGTGTACGGCCCTGTACTGGAGCAGAGCGCTTCCGCCGCGGTCGTCGACGAGGTATTCGGGAAAGGACAGACAGTTGAGTAAGAACATAGCGGTGATATTTGCCGGTGGCTCCGGGATCAGGATGGGGAGCGGCATGCCGAAGCAGTTCCTCAAGATAAACGGAGACCCGATCATAATCTACACTCTGGAGATATTTGAGGACAGCCCGGATATCGACGAGATATACATCGCCTGTAAGACAGAGTATATCAACAAGATGAAGAAATACATAAGGCGCTATCAGCTTCAGAAAGTGAAGAAGATCGTCCCGGGCGGAGAGACAGCGCTGGACTCGATCTATAACGGGCTATGTGCCGTTGCAGAGGAGAATGACCCGGATTCGATCGTCCTGATCCACGACGGAGTGAGGCCGTTCATACCTGAGACGATAATAACACGTAACATCGAGTGCGTGGAAAAGCACGGGAGCGCGATCACGTGCACACCTATGTACGAGACTCCGGTAAGGAGCGACGGCGGCGAGCTTATCGAAGAAGTCATGCCGCGGGACGTCATGTTCACCGCGCAGGCTCCGCAGAGCTTCCACCTCGGCGACATCAAAGCCGCGTATGAGCAGGTAAGGTCGGAGGGCGGCACAGAAAACATCGTTGACTCCTGCTCCATCTACAAAAAAGCAGGCCACGAAGTGGCCCTCGTCCGCGGGAACCGCGGCAACATAAAAGTCACGACCCCGGAAGACCTCTATCTCTTCCGCGGCCTGCTGGAATACAAAGAAACACAGCAGACCATGGGCTTCTCAGACCGCGAGATGGAAACAGACTACAGACATTAAGCAACAGAACCTCCGAAAAGGGACAGTCCCCTTTCGGAGCATATCACGAAACTGACATCAGATATAAAGAAAGAGCAGTATTATGAAAAGAGTAATTACGTACGGAACATATGACCTTCTTCATTACGGACACGTGAATCTTCTGAGGCGTGCGAAAGAATACGGCGATTATCTCATCGTCGCTCTTTCCACTGACGAGTTCAACTGGGAGATGAAGCAGAAGAAATGCTATTTCAGCTATGAGATCAGGAAGCAGCTGGTCGAGTCTATCAGATACGTCGACCTGGTCATCCCGGAAGAGAGCTGGGACCAGAAGATAAGCGACGTGAAGGAATACCACGTTGACACATTCGTGATGGGAGACGACTGGAAAGGCAAGTTCGATTTCCTTAAAGAATACTGTGATGTCGTATACCTTCCGAGGACGCCGGAGATCTCGACGACGCAGATAAAGAAAGATCTCGGGAAATAATGTGACTAAGGAAGTTGTCAGCGGGGACGGTTCTCACTGAAAACTTTACATTAAAAGTTGTCAGAAAGAACCCTAACAATTGACAACTTTCATCAGGTTTTTTTAAG
>CAZBFD010000187.1:0-3329 GCA_964491055.1 uncultured Eubacterium sp. | reverse complement strand
CTACGAGAAATTCTTTGCTAACTTCGGAAACCAGCTGAAATACGGCATCTACGATAACTTCGGGATGAACAAGGATCTTCTGTCCGACCTCATCCTGTTCACATCTTCAAATGAGAAAAAGAAGGTCTCTCTCGACGAGTATGTTGAGCGTATGAAGGAAGACCAGAAATACATCTACTATGCTGCCGGTGAGACAGTCGATAAGATCGAGATGCTTCCGCAGACGAAGGCTGCTGTCGACAAAGGATATGAAGTGCTCTACTTCACTGACGACATAGATGAGTTCTCCATGAAGATGATGCAGAGCTACAAGGATAAAGAGTTCAAGTCAGTCGCTGATGAAGACATGTCGAGCGACGCTGAGAATGATGCCGAGAAGAAAAAACAGGCAGAAGAAGAAAATAAAGCAGTTTTAGACTTTATTAAAGAGACGATCGGTGATAAAATATCAGACGTTATCGTGTCTATGAGATTGTCAGACAGTCCGTGCTGCCTTAGCAGCAAAGGCGAGATATCACTCGAGATGGAGAAGACTCTTAACAGGATGCCTGGAGCCGGCGGGATAAAAGCTGACCGTGTGCTCGAGATCAATCCTGACAGTGACGTAATCAGAAAGCTTAAGGAGACGTTTGAAGCAGATGATAAGGAAACTGCTGCTTCATATGCCCGCCTGCTTTACGATCAGGCCGTGCTCCTCTCGGGACTCGATATTGATGACCCCGCTGGACTTGCTGCTGATATCAACAGGCTCATAGGTAAATAAGAAAGCTTGTTAGAGACAAGCTGAATTAGTTGTTTTGACAGTCCGGAGCGAAGCTGCCCTTCGCGCCGGACTTCAATATGGTATTATTTTTTGATGGTTTTGATTGGAGAATGAGATGAAACAACAGAGAGAAAGCTTTGCTACGAGGCTTGGATTCATTCTGGTCTCGGCAGGCTGCGCGATCGGTATCGGCAATGTATGGAAATTTCCATATCTCTGCGGTGCATTCGGAGGCGCGGCATTTATTGTTATCTACATGGTCTTCCTGCTGATCCTTGGCATACCGGTAATGACAGCAGAGTTTGCTATCGGGCGCGGAAGTAAGCAGAGCATTGCAAAGTGCTTTGAGACACTCGAGCCGAAAGGAACGAGCTGGCACAACCTGAAATGGATCGGTGTTATAGGCTGCTACATGCTCATGTTCTACTACACGACTGTAGCAGGATGGATGTTCAATTACGCATACCGGAGCAGTAAGGGAGATTTCGTTCACCAGACGCCGGACTTCATCGGAGGAGAGTTCGGTAAGATGCTTGGAAATGCCGGAGAGATGGCATTCTGGATGATACTTGTATGTATCATAGGGTTCCTTATCTGCCTGTTCGGAGTAAGAAAAGGCGTGGAAAACGTTACTACGGTCATAATGTCCGCCCTGCTCGTCCTAATGGTCGTGCTCGCTGTGCACTCGGTATTTCTTAAGGGAGCAGGAGAAGGAATACAATTCTATCTTGTACCGGATTTCAAGGCCATGAAGGAGGTCGGCATATTCAATGTGATATTCGCTGCCATGAGCCAGGCGTTCTTTACACTGTCACTTGGTGTCGGCTCAATGATGATCTTCGGCTCATACATTGACAAAGAGCATGCCATGCCTGAAGAAAGCGTACGTATCACTGCTCTTGATACGCTGGTAGCCCTGATGGCCGGATTTATCATCATCCCTGCGTGCTTCGCATACGGCATCCAGCCTGACGCAGGCCCGGGGCTTATCTTCATCACTATACCTAACCTGTTCGCTAACATGCCTGCAGGACAGCTGTGGGGAGGACTCTTCTTTATCTTCATGGTATTCGCCGCCCTTTCAACAGTAGTCGCGGTGTTCGAGAACCTTATCGCCATGCTGATGGATCTGCTCGGCTGGAGCAGGCAGAAGAGCACGCTCGTGAACCTTGTTATCGTTGTACTTCTGAGCCTGCCCTGCGTATTCGGATACAACATCTGGTCAGGCGTGCAGCTTCTCGGTCCGGGATCTACTATCCTTGACTTCGAAGACTTCATCGTGTCACAGAACCTGCTTCCACTCGGCTGCCTTTCCTACATGCTGTTCATAACAAGAGAGAACGGCTGGGGATGGAACGGATTCCTGAAAGAAGCAAACGCCGGACAGGGAATGAAGGTAAATTCATCGCTTAAGAATGCAGCAGCTTACCTGCTGCCGCTGATCATACTTGTAGTATACTTCAAGGGCTACTACGATTTCTTCAACGTAGAAGGCAAAAAACAGCTGCTCATCCCGTGGATGTGCGCTTCAGTAGTATTCATGCTCTTCGTCTTATGGAACGCATTCAGGCCGGCAAAGAAGAAAGCATAGAAATCTTACTTTACAAGAGAGTATATAGGACAAAGCCTATTAGTAATATTCGCCACAACTGTTGAAAAATCAACCGTTGTGGCCATTTTATTGTTTCGGCCAAGATACATGGTGTACAAAAAGTATTGGCAAAACACATCTATATGCTGAATGATTTTGCTGATTCGAAATAAAATGTCAGCATTATAGCCACACGCAATAGAAAATAATTGTTCTTTCATGAGTATGCTGTATGATTTTTTTAGTCATAAAAAAAATACATCATTATTCAAAAAAAGATGTATTTTCTTTTCAAGCACTGAATATCAGTCAGCAAGTGGACGAAACAATGGCCTTGATTAAAGTGGATCAGAGAAAATGCTGTATAAAATCAAAAATCAGCATAAATCAGTCAGCTAATCCTTTTTCTTCCTTCTTTCTTGCCTTCTCTTTCTTTGCTGACGCTTTTCTCATTACTCTGTCCTTTGTGATTTTGAATCCCGCTGTCGCAGTCACTGGAAGCGAGAACACAAGTCCGCCGGCCTTAGTGTCTATTCCTGCGTTCTGCATGATGGAAGTCATGATCTGATCTCTTTCTTCGGAATTTGTCACGATAAATACCATATCACGCTCCGTTGCAAGCGAAATGCCAAGGAAGTCTTCAGTCTGTTTCCTTGCCGTACCCCTTGCGTGTATGATCGTACCTCCCGATGCTCCGGCGTCTCTGGCGGCATCCATTACCATGTCGCTGTACCCTATGTTACAGATCACTATCAAAAGCTCATATAGCGTATTCTTCAATTCTGACTCAGCTCCTTTTTTGAAATTCATTCCACGTGTGAGATATGCCAGCTCCCTCGGGCCGCCGATACTGCTTAGCGGCACGATAAATGATACACCGGTCCATGGCGCGTTGACGTATGGACGCCCTGCCCAGGGCTCTCTGTCACTGATACGCGTCTCAAGGTCCTTTTTGACCGATTTCCAGATGGTTTC
>CAZBFD010000186.1:0-3370 GCA_964491055.1 uncultured Eubacterium sp. | reverse complement strand
GAAAAGAGCACGGAAGAAATAATAAATGAGTTGTCGGAAGAGAACGTCATTGAAAGTGTCCAGCCTAATTTCCGCTATGTTTTAAATGACTATAGTGATGATACGAACATCGTGCCGGGGAGAGGATGGAGCCATGTGTTCATGGACACGAAGAACGCATGGGACCTGATAGAGATTTTGAACCTGGACAAGTCCAGGAGAGTGCGAGTCGGCCTTATTGACACGGGTGTGGATTTTGATCATCCGGACCTGCAGAGGAATGTGGATAAGGATACGTGTGTAAGGACGGTCCTGGGTACGGTCGAGCCGTATACTCCGACTTCTCAGGATGAGCACGGGACCAAGATAGCATCCATCATCGGTGCTGATTCCAATAACGGGATCGGGGTCGAAGGGATCGCGGCAGGTTCGAGAAATGACCTGATCAAAATATCATGCATAAATGTTTTTGAGCCGGGGAAGAGGGAGGCAAACTATTCTGCCACGACGGCGGATATCATCGCTGGCTGTGAGTATGCGAGGGAGCATGGCGCCAAGGTGATCAACCTGGCTTTTGGCTCCATATCGTTCTTTGTTGACTGTTACGGCAATCCTCACGATGATGAGGCGATCAAAAACGAGATAGACAGTCTTATCGCCGACAATGTCACGGTCGTGTGCGCGGGTGGTAATCAAAACACAGATGTCAGATGCTACCCCGCAGATTTTGATAATGTCATCTCAGTAATTGCAGTCAGAAAATACAAAAACGCGTGGGGAAACCCGAAGCGGAGCACATCAAGCTACGGCATGCAGAAGACTATCGCGGCGCCGGGGAACAGTATCCCTACGTGCATTCTGAACGACGAGTACGGCACGATGGGTGCGACATCTGCGGCATCCGGACATACGACAGCGACCATAGCGCTGATGCTTGTCGTGAACCCTGACCTCACACCGGCTGAAGCAAAAGAGATAATCTGTCAAACAGCGACGGACGTGTACAAGAGCGGCAAAGACGATATGACTTCCTATGGCGTGATCAACGCATACGCTGCTGTAAGAGAAGCGGCGATTCGGTACGCAAAAGCAGGAAAGCTAGTAAACAAAAAGGGCGTCGCAATATCAGCAGACGCCGTAAAACTGCTCGCCGATATAGTAAAGCCGGATTCATATGGTAAAACACTGAAGGGGCCTGTCATAAGATCAATAGAGCCATACAGGGGAAAGCTCAAGCTGACGTGGTCCTGTAAATATTCGGAAAGAGTCAACAAAATAGTGATATACAGGAAGAAAGCCGGCGGCAGGTCATATAAGAAAGTAAAGACATTCAAAACCGAAGAGACTTCCTGGACAGACACAGGATTAAAGAGAAACCAGACGTATTACTATAAGATAAAGGTCTTCTGCACATCTGAAGACGGCAGGAAATTAGTATCATCATACGGTAAGGTCAAGTCAGGAATGACCAGATAACAGGATCATAGCGATCCTATGCCTGGCGCTGGCATTGATATTATGAAACAAAGGAGGAAAGAGAATGAAAAAGTATTTAGTGATTTTGATCGCGGTCATGCTGATGTTCACGCTGGCGGCATGCGGCGGCTCTTCATCTGAGTCATCTTCAGATGAGAGCAGTGACAAGCAGGCTGAGACAGCTGAGGCTGAAGAGGAAAAGGAAGAGCCTGCGGAAGAGGTGCATCCTTATGCGTGGCTCGGGCTTGAGGACATGCCAGAATGTGAGTATCTGGACATCCTCGCGACGAACCATTACATCAGGAAGTTTGATGAGTACATCGACGGGTTGTCTTATGTAGATGAAAGGATCGAAGCTGCGGACGGCCTTGACACATTTAAAGAGGATAAATACAACAAAATCTATGTGATCGACGGCAAGACTACCGTGATAAATAAAGACGCAAAGACATACGTGGAAAACGATCTGGGCGGTCTCACAGATGCTGCAGAAGACACGACAAAAGAAGCCATGGAGAAAGGTACTAACATTTCCGGACGGGCCTTCAGAGAAAAAGGCAAGGGGGTAGTACCTGTCCAGACCGATGATAAAGACGAGTATGAATACTATGAATACAACTATCCTGATTTTGAGAAGGACAGCGATAATTCGAGCATCGAGCGCTTCTATATGAAAGACGGAGATGTATACGCTATATACAAGAAGATAACCATGGGAGACACAGTAGTAGAGACCACCGAGATGATAAAGAAAATCTCCGGTGACATCCCTGATGATACTTTTAAGCTTCCGGATCTCTCAGACTACAAGAAGAATGATTGATGATCTGATCAAAATCTCGTATGCAATCACAAGTCAGAAGGACGTAAGCGGAGAGCAGGAATAAGCGAGCATGCTCGCTGTGCCGTACCATATGGAGGAGCCATGGAAGATAAAGTGATCTCAGTAGATCAGATGAGAAGAAGTGACGCGTATACCATAGAGCATTTTGTACCGAGCAAGGAACTCATGTACCGCGCCGCAAGCGGTGTCTTTGATGCTTATGACGGCTGGCGCGGGAAGAAAATTGCGATAGTTGTAGGCGGAGGCAACAACGGTGGCGACGGCTACGCGCTCGCGGGTATCCTTAAGAAAGCAGGGATAGACTCAACCATATATCAGGTGTCCGACAGGCTGTCTGAAGACGGAGAATACTACTGCGGCATTGCATCTGATCTTGGCGTGACGATACTGCCGTTTGATGAAGACACCGACATGTCAGGCTATGACATCATAGTGGACTGCATCCTGGGGACAGGCTTTAAGGGTGAAGTCAGAGGAAAGGCGGGAGACGCGATCAAAGCCATCAACGCCGCTGACGCATATGTCATAAGTGTCGACATCAACAGCGGGATGAACGGGGACACAGGAGAAGCACCTCTTGCAGTAAAGTCAGATCTCACAGTGTCCATAGGCTACTACAAGCAGGGACAGTTCAAAGGCGACGCCGATAAGTATATCGGAAAGCTCACGAACGCAGACATCGGGATAGTGCTTGTGGAATAGAGACAAGTCCAGACCGCGAGCATGCTCGTGATAATATAAAGATACCGGGCTGAATGCTCAGTCCGGTATCTTCAGTTTGAGGCGTTTAAGTTGTGGCTTAGTTTAACTCACAAGTGGCCTATGAGTGTAGCGTACATCTTTAGGTGTATGACAGCATACCAACTTCCCCATAGACTGTCAACCCTCTTCTAAGGTAAAATGGAATCTTTATTTTCGTTGAAATTTAGCCGTTTTATTGTCTGAATATTCTCATATATACTTCGTTTAATTCGCAAAATTTACAGCGCCCATTAAAGGGGCGCACCTGCATTCAGGAGCACCTTCGACGGAAGGTGCTCTTTTTGTACTGCCAAAAAGGAGGACATGATT
>CAZBFD010000185.1:0-3401 GCA_964491055.1 uncultured Eubacterium sp. | reverse complement strand
TACTGAAAAGTCACATATGCCTGAACCGAAAGTCCATCCAGCTGCTGTAGACTGCAAAGTGTTTCCCGGCAAGGAGCGCAAGGAAATAAACTGTGGTACAGCTCCAGCCAATGCGAAAGCCAAGCGCTACAGCGGCGGCGATGTAAAGGATAGCGAGAATGAGTGTGTCTCTGGCAAGGCGCACTTTTTTTATTTCAGTCTGTTTCAGCCCGGTACGGCATTCATACGAGATTGCTGAAAGGATCCTTGCTGCTCCTATATGATAGGAAGTAAGCAGCAAAAGCATCAAGGCACATAGAAAAGTGACGAAAAGAAACTGGACGGGCAGACTGGATTTTGATGCTGTAGAAAAGTGCCTGAATGCATGGAATGCATGGATCGCAAGAAATGCACCTGTGATCAGAGTTAATGCCAGCATTGAAACAGTAACTGCGATATGTGTATACTTCAGGATCCGTGATCCTTTGAGAAAGAAACGCAGGGTGACAGATAGCACTCCTTCAAGCATTATACATATTAACAAAACTGTGATGAAGACCGCCGCTGCCGCGCAGAGTCTGGTGACGATCAAGCCGATATCCGGGATAGCATCGACCGGAAGCAGCCGGAATATATCATTCGGGAGCAGTATCTCAAGAAACTCAGTAGGGAAAAGTAGTTTTTTTTCAATAAACAGTGCTTTAAGGCAGTAGAAAAGGATCCTAAGATAACCGTATGCTATGAAGCCTTCAATTACTTTTACCAGGGCTATCACGGCGGAGGAGGTTGTCTTTATGTAACGCTCAGGGTGTGCTTTGGAGACAGACATCAGGATGTCCATATCTTTTTGTTCCATATTTCCTGCCTCATTCAGCGTATAGTAAGATGCATTTAAGAGTTTCACGCTTTACATTCATTGTAGAGTATCTGTCACCAGGAATCAATTGCAAGTCTGAGTTTAATGGAAAACAAGCTGTGTATATGCTACAATAAATATATTGAAGAATCACTTGATTGTACTGTATTATCATATAGTTCGTATGTAGAAAGATGAAAATATTTAATTCTAAAGGTAAAGGAACTGGTGTAGCTATCCTCATGCTTTTGTTCGTAGCGCTTTTGGTGGCATGGCTCGCTTTGACTCAGATGAAGAGCCTGGGATTTGGCTCCGGGGATGAGTCACAGGAGGATCCTGTTGATGCAGCAGAAGAAGCTGTTGATGATCTGAATGATAAAATGCAGCATCAATACGATGAACTGGAAGACGAGTAAAACGCTAATAAGAGGAATACAATTATGGATTTAAAGGAATTTGCTGATCGCTTTGATCCGATGACGTGTGTGATATCGGTAGAGAAGAAGCCTGAAGGTGGATATGGCAGGATACGTATCGTGACGGGAAATCAGAAGTATATAGATTCGATCGCTCTAGCGGGCGGCGGAGTTGACGTGGACAGTGATAAGAAGGTCGAATTCGTTCCGAACAGCGAATACACGAAATATATACCGAAGGATCTTAACTTTGAGGATGTCTGCTACAGGTGCGCCGTGCTCAAGGAGCCGAAGCACAATCTGGTCCGCATGAGCAGGTATTCATTTGACATCAGCTCTTTCTTCATGCCGGTCGATTATGAAGACAAGGATCTGGCGTACTGTACATATTCGCAGGTCATTCTTCCGAAAGAAGATAACAATATCATGGCGATGAACATTTCCCTTGAGACCGCAACGGATGTGATCAGCACATGCATCAAGCTCAGGGGCGACAAGCCATTCGACGAGATTATGCAGGAAGTTATCGAAGACATAAGAAAGATCTGCGGTGCTGAATTCTGCTGCGTGCTCCTGATGGATGATAATCTCAGGAAATGTACAGTTCTCGGTGAAGCCAGGGCAGATAAATCCGAGCATCAGCTGATCAGGCCGAAACTCGGCGATGATTTTTATGCTCTTGCTGAGAGCTGGATCGATACGATGAGCGAAAGCTACTGTCTCGTCATTCGTGATGCTGATGACATGGAGTTCATCAAGAGCAAAAACCCGATGTGGTATAAGTCTCTTACTGACGCGAATGTTGAATCATTAGTGCTGTTCCCGCTGTTCTCAAGGGATCATCTTCTGGGATATATATGGGCGACAAATTTCGACACTGAATATACCGACAGGATAAAAGATACTCTGGAGATAACGACATACTTCATCGCATCTGAGATAGCAAATAACAAGTTTATTGACCAGCTTAAGATGCTGAACAAGACAGATCTGCTCACAGGTGTGATGAACAGGAACGCGATGAATAACAGGATCGCAGAGCTTGAAGAACAGTCTGAGGAAGAGCAGAGCAAAAACTGTGATGAGAATGGCGAAAAGCCTAGTGAAGCACTTTGCAGAATGGGCGTTGTGTTTACTGACATGAACGGGCTAAAATATGTGAACGATCACCATGGTCATATGGCAGGGGATATGCTCCTGAAGAATGCAGCGATGATATTACAGAGCACATTCGCAGAAGACGAGATTTATCGAGCAGGCGGAGATGAATTTCTGATCATATTGAATGATACAAATGAAGCAGAAATGGAAGAAAAGATCGCGGAGATAAAGAAAAAATCTGAGATGTTCGACTTCGTAAGCTTTTCAGCCGGCTGCTGCGAAGTAAAGGATGTCAAGAATATCCGTGATTCACTTTCAACAGCGGACGCAAATATGTATGAGGATAAAGACTCGTATTACAGAGGTGGCGGAATAAGACGATAAACATCTTTGAATCATTAAGCGGAAAAGGGCTGCTGCATATAGTGTTGTATGAGCACTTTGTGCAACAGCCTCTTTGCTGTCTGCATGATTAATGATTAAGTTGATCGATATACGGCGTAAGACGATCAGTTTTTGCTGATATGTATTGTTCCACCATCCTTACCGTTGTTTTTCTTTACAGTTATTTTATAGCCGTTGCTATAAGTGGTATCTGAGCTGTCAAATGGTATGCTGCCTGAACTTGAGATCAGGCCTGCACTTTTAAGCCCTTCTTCCAGCTGAAATGCACTGATATTTGCTCTTTTACCGCTTACACTTATTGCGTATGTACCATCTGGATTTACAGTGATAGTAACTTGTGTGCTGTTTCCAGATGATGCGTTTTTAAGCATATTGATGACTTCACGTCCGATGTTGTTAGCGGTTTCATTATTGTTTCCTGAACCGCCACCTTCTTCGGATCCTCCTCCGGATCCGCCTTCTGACTCGCTGCTGCCCCAAGAGATCACGACCTCTTCTGAGTCTTCATAGTATGTTACAGTGCAGCTACCAGCAGCTTTAGGGCTACCGATCCATTCATTGCTCGGCACGCCGCCGATATCTATACTGTCTATCTTTGTTGTCCACCCGTCTTTTGTTTGCTTAAGTGGGGATATAGTCATCTG
>CAZBFD010000184.1:0-3408 GCA_964491055.1 uncultured Eubacterium sp. | reverse complement strand
CCAAAATCGATGCTCTTCTGGCGCTCGTTCAGCCACTGGCTGGGCGGCATGGGGATCATCGTATTCATCACCGCGGTGCTCCCGAGCATCGGTATTGAGGGGCAGCTCATCGCAAGCGCTGAGACGCCGGGCCCGACTATGGACAAGCTCACGCCCAAGTACTCCGACACAGCGAGAAATCTTTATTTTCTTTACTTCGGTATCACTGCTTTAGAGGTCATATTCCTGCTCCTTGGAGGGCTGAACCTGTATGACGCTCTCGTCCATTCATTCGGGACAGTAGGTACAGGAGGTTTCTCGAGCTATGGCGATAACATCGGGCACTTCACAAGTCCTTATGTACGCTGGGTCATCATCATTTTCATGATGATGTGCGGTGTTAACTTTAACCTGTATTTCGTAATGTTCAAGTCAGGCATCCGCGCCATGCTGAAGGATGAAGAACTCCGCTGGTACCTTGGGTTTATCGCAGTTCCAGCCATTCTCGTCACAATATCACTGATGGCTACACACACATTTACAGACCTGTTTAAGTGCGTGACATCTTCCATTTTCAATGTTGTCGGCATGATCACGACTACCGGTTACGGTACCGACGACTTCACAATGTGGCCGACGTTCACGCAGATGGTTTTGTTCTTCCTGTTCTTCATCGGCGCATCGACATCATCTACAGGAGGCGGCATCAAAGTCCTGAGGATCATGATCTGCCTCAAGCTGATCCGCCGCGGCATAGCTCTTAAGATCCACCCGAACAGAGTGTATACTATCAAAGTCAACGGCCGCCCTGTCCAGCAGGAAGTGATCACTAATATAGCAAATTTCGTTTTCTTTTATATAATCGTTGTGGCAGTGAGCATGCTCCTGATATCGCTTAATGGCTTTGACCTTGTCACGACGCTCACGTCAGTGCTCACATGCATAGGAAACGTCGGGCCGGGGTTCGGTATGATCGGGCCTGCAGACAACTTCTCGATGTTCTCGGATTTCTCCAAGATCATCCTGGCACTGCTCATGATCGCGGGAAGGCTGGAGCTTTTCACATTCTTCATGCTGTTCTCACCGCATTACTGGAATCCGGACAGAGCATAACATAAGAGGTGCTTATGAGATTTTCGCAAAACCTTTATCTTGTGAATAAACATCAGCTTGTAAGGCTGCTTGGCATCATCTTCATGGTCGAAGGCGCTACGATGGTGCTTCCTTTAGTGTCCGCCTCTCTGCACAATGAGTTCAGGTGCGCACTTGCATTTGCTGTAACAGGCTCTGTACTTGTAACAGCCGGGCTCCTCATAAGGCGTTTTGTAAAAAGCATCGATTCCAGGCTGCGTGCAAGGGATGGCTTCCTTTTCGTTATAGTAAGCATGTTCTTTGCTATCCTCATCGGATCGATCCCATACCTTGCTGCAGGATACGGCTATTCGTTCACTGACGCATGGTTTGAATCGGCATCAGGCTGGACCACGACCGGAGCGTTCGTGCTGAATAAGCGTGAGCTCCCGTTCTCTCTGATACTCTGGAAATCAGAGATGAACTTCATGGGAGGATTTGTTATGATCTTCCTCACAGTCTCCATTTTCCAGAAGCTCGGTATAGGAAGCCAGAAAAGCGTCGCGCAGGATCTCCCGGGGGCGAACTTCGAGAAGCTCGGGACTAAAGTAAGTGACACAGCAAGGACCCTGCTGACCATATATATAGTACTTGCGCTGACTGAGCTGGTGCTTCTAATAAGCCAGGGCATGACGCCGTACTATGCTCTCGTCAATTCCCTGTCCACTATGAGCACGTCAGGTATAATCGACCTCAGCTCTTCAAGTGGAAGCTTCGACCTTACGGCGCGGATGAAATTCATAATGACCATGTTCACGATCCTCGCATCGCTGAACTTCGTATTCTACTATCTTATCTTTATAAGGAAATTCAAGCTGGCTGTGCGCTACTATGAGATCAAATATTATCTTACAGTTATCGCGCTTGCAACTATCGCTATCGCGGCGCCGCTCTGGATAACCGGAAGATACACCCCTATCTCTTCAGTAGGTAACGCGTTCGTGCAGACAGTATCATACGCGTCGACGTCAGGTTTCACTCTGTCCGATATAAACAGCTGGCCTACTTTCTCAAGGACTATTCTGATATTCCTTCCGATCATCGGCGGATGCGGATTTTCAACATGCAGCGGGCTCAGGATACACAGAGCGGCTATTCTGTTCCAGGTGGTTCTCCGCGGCTTCTATAAGCGTATACATCCTAAATCGATGAGAGCAGTCATCGTAAACGGTAAAGCCATCCCGGCAGACCGTGTTGCTTCTATCACGGTACTGACACTGCTCTACTTCGCAGTACTTGTTTTAGCTGCAGTGATATTTGCGCTTCAGGATCTCGGTATAGAGACGTCATTTGCGGCATCGATCGCGTGCCTCACCAATAACGGCACAGGCTTCGGCCTCATGAAGGGCGGAAGCTTTGCCATATTCTCAGCGCCGCTCAAGTGGTTCGCGACGTTCGTCATGATCGCAGGCAGGCTTGAGCTGTTCGGTGTCTTTGTATTGTTCTCACGTTCATTCTGGGATACGAATCGTGTCACCAGCTAAGGAGATATATCATGATCAAAGTTGCCCCTCATTCCGGATTCTGCTTTGGAGTAAAGCAGGCTATAGAGACTGCTGAAAAAGTCATCCAGAATGCTCCTTCAGGCGAGCACGTCTATTCGTTCGGACAGATCATACATAACAAGTCGGTGAATGATGAGCTTAAGGAAAAAGGCCTTATCATCACTGATGATTTTGATGAGATACCGGACGGATCCACTGTTATCGTGAGGTCTCACGGCGAACCGGAATCATTCTATACAGAAGCTGAAAAGCGCAGCTACAATGTAGTCGATGCCACATGCCCTTTCGTTGCAAGGATCCATAAGCTCGTGAGCGATGCATATAAAGCCGGGAAAAACATCCTGATCGTAGGAAACAGCACTCATCCCGAGGTGATCGGCATCAATGGATGGTGCGGCGGAAGCGCGTTCATCTGTGAGAATGAAAAAGACGCAGAAGATTTTGATCGTGACTCGGCATTCATAGTCTGCCAGACGACGAGCAAGCGTGAGACACTGGAGCAGATAGTGAGCATGCTCGAGAGCAGAGACGTGAAATGCGAGATAAACAACACCATCTGCAACGCCACGAAGGAGCGCCAGGAAGCTGCCGCCGTGCTCGCAAAAGAGTCTGACTGTATGATCGTGATCGGCGGAAGTAATTCATCTAATTCCAGAAAGCTCGCCGAGATATGCAGAAAAGAATGCGAAAACACATATTTTATTGAAAATATCAGCGATTTACCGTTGAAAGATATCAGAAAATATTATAAAATAGGGGTTGCGGCAGGTGCATCGACGCCTGAACGTGAAAT
>CAZBFD010000183.1:0-3414 GCA_964491055.1 uncultured Eubacterium sp. | reverse complement strand
GGGTAAGACATACAAGATCAAGGTAACAGTAAAGGCAGCTGGAAACGGCGACTACAAAGCTAAGACACAGGTTGTTACCCTGAAGGTAAAGGTTACTAAATAGTATCAGATCAATCTGAATACCAGACAGTGATAAAGCGGGGATGTTCCGAATGGAACATCCCCGCTATTTAAATGTTGTATTCTTTGTGATAACCAACAAGCAAAGGCTTTTGATTGGCATTTTTGAAATAACTATGTAATATTCATAAACTACATTGGCATTTTTAAAATATATGATATAATTAGGTTGGTATTTTTAAAATGCATTCGATAACAATGCTTTTTTAAGATACAGATCACATTATTCGGGATTGCTCTGGAGGTGATAAATTGTATATCAGGCGTTCGATAGATAAGGTGCTGGACGAGTGGAAGCGTGAGGAAAAGCACAAGCCGCTCCTCATAAGGGGCGTAAGACAATGTGGTAAAACATCAGCCGTTAGAGAGCTTGGCAGGAGCTTTGACAACTATGTGGAGGTCAACCTTGAAAGAGATACAGAGCTTCATGAGTTGTTCATGGGGGATATCAATATAAACAGAATAATAAGGCGCCTCGAGCTGAAAGCCGGTATAAGGATCATACCGGGCAAAACACTTCTGTTCATTGATGAGATACAGAACTGTCCCAGAGCATTAACATGTCTCAGGTATTTCTACGAGGATAAACCGAATCTACATGTGATCGCAGCGGGGTCGCTGCTTGAATTCGTACTCGGTAATAAAAGAAGAAAAGAGACGATCGAATTCCCTGTCGGCAGGATCAGAAGCGTATACATGTACCCGCTCTCTTTCCGTGAATTCCTAAGGGGAACAGGAAAGGAGATCCTGGATGATTATCTGCAAGATCTGGATGTAGATAAGGATGAGAACGATGCGCATGAGATTTTGATAGAGACTTATAAAGATTTCCTGATAGCAGGGGGCATGCCTGAAGCAGTTGCCGCCTTTGCTGCGAGCGGTAGTATGGTAGAGTGCCAAAGGGTGCATAGAGATATAATGCAGAGCATGCTCGAGGACTTTGATAAGTACGACGATGAGATATCTTCGGATCTGCTAAAGAGTGTTTTCATGTATGCTATGCACCATGTATGCTCGCAGACTAAAAGCTCATCTGCAATGCCAGATGTCAGCGGATATATGTTTGATGCATGCATAGAGCTTCTCAGGCGGGCCGGGCTTGTATATCCGGTGAGAGCAACATCCGGGACAACGCTGCCGATGGGAGCAGGAGAGAAGGATATAAACAGGAAGCTCGTTGTATTTGACACCGGAGTTTATTTGACAGAACGCGGCCTGGATATAAACGATCTGCTCGGTGCTGGCTTGTTTAATGATCTTAATAAAGGCACAGTTGTGGAGATGGAGACCGGACTGGAGATGATCAAATATGCTGACAGCTACAGGCCGCCGGAACTCTTCTATTGGTACAGGTCCGGCGCAAATGCAGAGGTCGATTATGTTATCTGCCGTAATGAGGTGATATACCCTGTAGAAGTCAAGTCATCCGGGACAGGAAGCATGCAGAGCATATACAGCTATCTGAAAACTCATCCGGATACAGACTATGGGATCCGTGTATCATTGGAAGACTTCAACAGATATGACAGGATAAAAGTTTATCCGGTATATGCTGTGAGTAAGTTCGGAATGAATTGAGTCAAGAGAAACCGAGTAAATAATCAGATAAATATACTCCATAAATAGCGGGGATGCGGGTAAATATTATATTTATTTTTTACTTGCCTTTATATCAAAATATGTATTAGTACTTTTAACCTTATTATCCAATATCTTAACTATACCATCTCCAGTTTCAGCAATTTCTTTTATTGACTCATGATTATATGTGATCCTTGCAAGTGCATGAATCAATTGATCTCTTTCTCTTTTCCAATTCTCTACATCATCAAGGAGTTCTAAACTAAGTCTTTTTCTTACATATGGGTCATTAAATAGTGGATTGCCTCTTAATTTGCGAAGTTTTCTTGATAGTGATAATTCATTCCCGTTACTTTCAGTATACTTAACTCCCGCATGTTTTAATGCGGATCTTGTGCGGTCTTCTATAATAGCATATTCAATAAAAATCGCCTGATAGTAGAATCCCGACATCATTGCCTTTTTGAGATTTGACTTCATTGCCTTATAAGCTTCATATTTCTCATTCATAGTCTGTCACCTCCACATCAATTACGAGTGATTTTTGATTTTATTAATCGACTCAACTATATAGAAAGATTCAAAGCCATAACTCATTATATCACATAGTATTATACAAATATAATACGGGGATGCTCCGATTGAAACATCCCCGCTTTATAACTGTATAGTTTTCAGACTTGCGTAATACTTACTTTGTGATCTTAACTTTCAGTGTTACGGTCTTTGTCTTTGGCAGGTAATTGCCGTTTCCAGCTGCTGTTACCTGAACCTTTACTTTGTAGGTCTTACCCTTCTTGAGGCCCTTCTTAACTGTGACCTTACCAGCCTTGCTGACTGTGATCTTCTTGTTTCCGGACTTCTTTACGAAGGTTACCTTGCCCTTAGCCTTCTTGACTGTGAATGCCTTAGACTTCTTGAAGGTCATCTTCTTCTTGGAGCTCGCCTTGACTGTCTTAGCCTTGACTGTCATTGTGTTGGCTGCCTTGAGCTCTGCCTTTGCTGTTGCTGCCTTCAGAGCTTCTGCCATTCTGGTTACGTCACTGGCTGTTCCGGAAGCGATTGCTCTGTTCAGCTGTTCGATAGCATCATTGATAGCCTTTACACTGTCTGCTGTGTACTTAGCACTGTTGCCTACGATAGGTGCAGCTGCCTCAAGTGCTGGTGCTGCTTCTGTCTGAATTGCATATTCCTTAGCTTCGTCTGGATCGATTGGAATTACCTGTGTAACGCCTGACTCTGCTCCGCACTTTGAGCACACAAGAGCCATGAGTCCCTCTTCTGTTGCTGTAGCAGGTTTCTTTACTTCCCACGTATCGAATGTGCAGAGTGTTCCAACAGCAACTACCGGATTCACCAGATCATATGCAATACCTGCTTCCTCAAGTGTTTTTGCATCCATAAGCTTCAGCATTGCGAGAGGGAAGTCAGTTACTTTTCCGTCCTTATCAAGAAGCATCTGGCATCTTGTGCATGAGTTGTATGTATATCCATACTCTCCACATGTACGGGTTATTGTTGTTGTCTGCTTCTCATGTCCGAGAGCTTTTCCAACTTTCTTGACGCTGTGTACATCATAGTCTCCGCTAACAGAATCCTTTGCAGCTTCAAGTTCTGGAAGTGTGCATGTAGCATCCTGCATCTTCTCATATGCACCAAACTTCGGTGTGAGCTTCTCAAATGGATCAAGCTTGATCGCCTTATCTGTATCGA
>CAZBFD010000182.1:0-3418 GCA_964491055.1 uncultured Eubacterium sp. | reverse complement strand
ACTGCAGTAGGTAAAGCACAGGCAGAAGAAATAAGAGCAAAATTATTAGCAGAGGGTTCGGGACGAAGAGGCCTTCGGTTCAAGTCCGAATACTCCGACCAGACAAAAAAGACCTGCGGAACGCACAGCGTTCCGCAGGTCTTTTTTCGCACTTTTTGTGGAGCTCTTTCTGAAAGCTGTCAAAAAGAACCGTCTCCATTGACAACTTCTTAAAGAAAAAACTGACAACTGGTCGCTTATCCTCATAAAGGCTTGGCAATTGTGTTGATTTTGTGATAAAATAACTATGTATCGTGTAATCGACACAAGACTACTTTGAAAGGACGTGATGATTTGCTTTTATACATAGTTAAGCGACTGGCAGCAGCAGTGGCTACTGTGCTCCTGATCATGACAATCACTTTCTTCCTGATGAATACTATTCCCGGGAGCCCGTTCCTGACTGAGAAGTCCACTCCTCAGCAGATCGCGATGGCTAACGAGAAATACGGCCTGGATAAGCCGCTTATTGTTCAGCTGAAGAATTATATAGTGAACTATCTGCATGGCGATCTCGGGGTTTCTCTGAAGATGCAGGAAGGTACACCTGTTAAGGACATTCTGTTCAAGCAGGGCAAATTTGAATTATCTATCAAGCTTGGGATCTGTGCGATAATCGTTGCGGTGCTGTTCGGCATACCGCTCGGATGTATCGCCGCGTATAAGCGAGGTACGTGGATAGACGGATTCCTCAGGGTGATCACGACTGTCGGGGTCGCGATCCCGACGTTCGTGCTCGCAGCTACACTTCTTATTGCTTTCGCAGTCAAGCTGAAATGGTTCCCGACACTTTCCGGAAGCCTGACGAGCTGGAAGGCATATGTACTGCCGGTAATATCGCTTTCTTTCTATGATGTCTGTTATATAGCAAAACTTACGAGGACTTCAATGCTCGACGCCATAAACCAGGATTACATCCGTACAGCAAGGGCAAAGGGCGTCAAGAATAAGTGGATCGTGCTCAAGCATGCTCTCAGGAATTCTCTTATTCCTGTAGTGACATTCCTCGGGCCGCTGTTCGCGTTCGTTATAACCGGCTCATTCGTGGTAGAGACTACTTTCTCTATCCCGGGACTTGGGAAATATTTCGTTGAAAGCGTTATCAACCGTGACTATACGATAATCATGGCGACGACAGTAGTTGTATCTGTACTGGTCATTGCTATGAATCTTGTCGTTGATATCGTCTATACTATCGTCGATCCGAGAATACAGCTCGGTTCATCTAACGAGTAAGGAGGGACCCGTGAAACAGGCATTTAAAGAGTTAAGCCCATTCCAGGTCGATCCTGACAAAGTATGGGCAGACTACGGCATAAACAGCTCCGACTTTGAGCCTGCAACGCAGTCAGAGAAGGAGAGCATGGTAGAGATAAGGAAAAGTGTCTCTTACTGGCGCGACGCGGCAAGAAGGTTCAGGAAGAACACCGTATCCATGGTGGCTTTGTTCGTATTCCTGATCATCCTGTTCTTCGCGTTCGTCGGACCTTCACTTATCCCTTACGATTACGCAAAACAGTACAGGAGCTCGCAGAAGCTCGGCCCGATGGAGTATTCCAAGAAAGAGCAGCTGATAAAGAGCATAGAGGACGATGTGGACTGCATGTACGCGACAGCGCTTCAGCCCGGCTCATCCACAGCTCTTGACGCGGGCGACTATTACTTCAAGTTCAAAGGAAATACTTACTGCTTCAACCTCGAGAAGAAACTGTCCGACTCTGTGATCATACTCCAGGGTGACGAGCTTTCCACCGTGAGGGAGCAGCAGATCATAAATGGTGAGATCAAGAAGAAGACTCCTCTTGAGTACACTGATACTATAACCGAAGGCGCCAAGGAGCTCGAAGTAGTAACGAGCGTATTCCCGCACGTTGCAGGAACAGACTCTCAGGGTCGTGATATCCTCGCAAGGACGATGTACGGTTCCAGGGTATCGATCATCATCGGTATCGTGGCCGCCCTGATCGTACTTGTGATCGGATCTATTTACGGCGCTGTGTCCGGACTCTGCGGCGGCCCTGTTGACTTCGTCATGATGAGAATAGTAGAGCTTATCTACTCGATACCTGAAGTACTGATCGTACTTCTGCTCCAGGTGGTCCTCAAGGATCCTCTGCAGCACTGGTTCGACACATCGCATACTCTGCTCGCAAGCGCTCTCTCGACACTTGGTGCAGGTATCGTGAGTATATTCATTACGTTCGCTGTACTCTACTGGGTAACGATGGCCCGTATAGTAAGAGGACAGGTGCTCATGCTGAAGCAGCAGGAATACGTCACAGCGGCGACTGCCCTGGGCGCTTCAAAAGGAAGGATCATAAGAAGACACCTTCTTCCGAACTGTGTAGGCCAGCTCGTCATCACGACCTGCCTGCAGATCCCGTCGGCGATCTTCCTTGAATCATTCCTGTCATTCCTCGGACTCGGAGTTTCTGCACCGATGGCGTCACTCGGCTCGCTCTGCTCTGACGCGCTCGGTACGATCACGATATATCCGTACAGGCTTCTGTTCCCTGGAATCATTTTAACTATCATAGTGCTTTCACTGAACCTGGTCGGCGACGGCCTCAGAGACGCCCTCGACCCGCGTCTTAAGAAGTAGGGAGGTGAAAACGATGTCAGAAGAAAAACTGGAAAAGAGAGCAGAAGAGATATCTGAAGAAGTATTAGAGGAAAAAACAGAAGAGAAATCAGAAGAAGACAAGAATCTTCTTGAGATAAAAGATCTGAAAGTATCGTTCTTCACACCTGCCGGCGAAGTCAAGGCCGTGGACGGCATCAGCTACAACCTCAAGGAAAATGAGGTAATGGGTGTCGTAGGAGAATCCGGATCAGGAAAATCTGTTGAGGCTTATTCCATAATGGGCCTGAACCAGAACCCGGGCAAAGTCATCGGCGGGTCGATCACATTCGATGGTGAAGATATCCTGGCATACAACGAAGAGCAGATGAGGAACTTCAGGGGCAATCAGGTAAGTATCATCTTCCAGAACCCTATGACGTGCCTCAACCCTGTATACACCATAGGCGACCAGCTTATGGAAGCTCTTACATGCCACGACAAGAACTATCCTAAAGATAAAGCAAGGGCAAAAGCTATCGAGATGCTCAAGCTCGTCGGGATAAACAACGCGGAGAAGCGTGTTGACCAGTATCCGCACGAGTTCTCGGGAGGCATGCGCCAGAGAGCGATGATCGCGATGGCGCTGATATGCGAGCCGAAGCTTTTGATCGCTGACGAGCCGACGACAGCACTCGACGTCACGATCCAGGCACAGATCCTCGAGCTCATGAAGAGCCTGCAGAAAAAGAAGAAGACTGCTATCATTTTCATCACGCATAACCTCGGCGTCGTTGCTGAGATGTGCGACAGGGTGTC
>CAZBFD010000181.1:0-3420 GCA_964491055.1 uncultured Eubacterium sp. | reverse complement strand
TGCCGTTACTGAGAACCAGCTCTACAGAAAGGGAGACACCCTCGAGGCGAATGACGAACAGACCGTAAACAAGTATAAGGTGAAAACCTATGCCATGTCATATGGAGTAAGAAGCGAGAAAGCTGAATACAATATCGAGATCCATAACGACAGGCATAAGGTAGCGGTAACGACCGAGAAGACAGACGGTACAGGAGAGGAAACAAGCGAGCAGTGGTACAGGGAAGGCGATGATGTCAGGATCACTGCGTTATCACCTTCAGATAAATACTTCGTGAGCTGGACCGCCAAGCTGCTGAACAGGGACGGAGCGGCCATAGGAGATATAACAGAAACTCTTCTTGGAGACAATGCGAACAGCACCAACGCGGCGTTTACGATGCCAGATGAGGGAGACGATTATCCTGAGGGATATTCGATAAGTCTTACGGCCACCTATGGAAGCAGGATCAAAACCATCACCGGCAGTCTTGACAGGCCGGTACCAGGAGTGAAGCTTGATACCAAAGCAACGCTCACATTTGAAAACGGGGCTTCTCCTTTGGATCGCCCCGTGACGTGGACATACACATATAAAGAAGGAGAACAGACAAAGACCGTATCGGCTGATATGGGATACGACGAAACCACTTATCAGGCGGAGATCAATATACCTCAGGATCAGGCAAACGACATGGTGTTCAGTGAGACAGACGCGCTCAGGTGGAGCGGAGATGCGGGCTTTACACTTAAGGACATCAGGAGAAATGATACTGACGGCAGCGTGACCATAGTTCTTGCGTATACAACAGGTAAAGATGAAAATAATCCGCATAAGCGTCCGGATGTTTACATACCGCTCAGGATAAATGAGATCGATCAGAATCTCAGCAAAAGTGTTGGCACTGTTCAGAGCAGCGTCCTTCAGAACCGTGATATCACGCTTACAGCGCCTGAAGTTGCTGACGAGAGATTCGTGGGCTGGGATCTTAAGATTAAAGAAAATGAGGCTAACTACCGTCAGATAGCTCTAAAGGCTGACAGCAATCTGAGTAACAAGACTATAACGATCACAACAGCAGAGAATATCACCGCGCAAGAACTCGTTATCGAGGCACAGTACCTGCCGGTAGTAAAGGAAATACAGGTAACTGTTGACGAGCCTGTTGGCGGGAAAAATCTGGCGGAACCGGCGGCGGGATCTGTGGGAATGAAGGTCAGGATCACGGATCTATATGAGATATCTCCTGATAACTTAAGCATACAGTGGTTCCCTGCTCCTTCAGGAGAAGACAAGAAGGCTGAATATCTGACAGCGTATAACGCGGTCGTATCCATCAATAGGGATAGTGACGGAAGAATAAATGTGAAGAACGTCACCCAGGAAGGGGATAGCTCTGATTACACGTCCGCCAAAATGCAGTTCTTCTATTCAGATGCTCTCACCGTGACCGTAAACGGAAACAGTGCAGTATGCGATACCGCTCATAACAGTGTAAGCTATACGTTCGCATCGACGAAGTATATGTTTGACTCTGTCACAGATCCGGACGACATAACAGGTGTAGAGCATGGAGCAGATAAGACAGATATAGAGAAACTGCTTCCTGCTACTGCCAAGGTGATCACGAAGAACGGCATATCCATTGACGCTGCAGTCACATGGGGCGCTCCTCAGGCCGCGGCAACGGGTGACTTGAGAAACGAGACAGTCTGGACTGCTAAGGGCACTGTGATGCTTCCATCAACAGTGAACGCTCCGGAAAACGCGGATCTTACGGTACAAGTTAGAGTGATCGTAAGCGAGGCTGGCCACATAGCGGCGCCGATAGCGACACTCGCTTCTGGGGAATATCTGTATGACCAGTCGACCGCTCTTGAAACGGTGACAGGGGATGGATACTCGACATATTACACGACAGACGGGACCGACCCTACAACGTCAGAGACCAGGAAGCTGTATAACGCAGGAGAAGAGATAGCCCTTCTGAGAAGTATGGCGACAGCGCAGGGCGGAGGCGCCGTAAAGCGTATAACGCTGAAGGCGTATACGGTGAAGAACGACAGGTCCGAATGGGACAGCTCTGTTGCGACATATGTGTACGACTTCACCAACAATACAGCGGTCCCGGCTGGAAAGGACCTGATGTATGGCGGAGAGCGGCAGATCGGAGTCGAAGCCGGAACGTTATATACGCTCACGGCTGCAGAAGGAAGCGGCGTCGAGATCGACGAGAAGGGGAATGCCACGGCCGTTGCCGCTGGCAAATACAAAGTTACCGCGAAGGTAAAAGACGGATATCAGTGGAAGATACCTAAGGACGCTTCGGAAAGCGATGGCTCTGACGATTCCGTTGAATATGAATATACTGAAGAAGATCAGACGATCGAATTCGAGATCAGGAAGAATTCCATCGCCAACGCTGTAATAAACAGTATTTCCAGCCAGGTATACACCGGATACGAGCTCAAGCCTTCTCTCACGGTGATGTTCGGAGAAAAGAAGCTGACAGAAGGCGTGGACTACGCCTGCGTATACAGAGACAACGTAAACGCAGGAACGGCGACAGTCACTGTTTACGGAAGGGGCAACCTCGAAGGGTCAATAAGCACAACGTTCAGCATCACACGCGCGACAGTGACGATCACCGCAAATGACGCATCCAAGATCCAGGGCGATAAAGACCCGGCCCTTACATGGACGGCAAGCGGAATATCAAATAAGGCAGTTCTGGACCTGATATCGGTAATGATAGTCAGACAGCCGGGAGAAGACGTCGGCACATACAAGATCATGGTGTCCGGAGAGACTTCGTTCCGCAACTTCAGCGTCCGGTATGTGAACGGGACGTTCACGATCATCAAGAAAGATACTGACCCTGACCCTGAGCCAGGACCAGGGCCGGGACCTGGGCCCGAGCCTGAACCAGAGCCAGAGCCAGAGCCGGAGCCGGAAGACAGAACGAAGAAAATGGGCGAAGACGGAACTCCATTCGGAAAGGGAGCGTCAATTGAAGCGGCAGAAACTGCGCTCGCTGACCTTACGAATGATAAGGATCCTGAGGGAACCAGATTCAGTCCACTGAGACTTACGAGCACGAATCAGACGAAGAAGAGCATAAAGGTCACATGGAAGAAAGCTTCTGGAGCAAAGAAGTACATCATCTATACCAATAAGTGCGGAAATGGAAAGAAGTTCAAGAAGCTCGTGACGCTCGGATCCGGGAAGCGCTCGTATACAGTAAAGAAGTCGGCGGGCAGTAACCTTAAGAAAGCGACTTATTACAAGTTTATCGTTATTGCCGTCGATAAAGACAACAATGTGATATCTACTTCAAAGATCGATCACGTATCCACGGCCGGAAACAGGAAAAAGGCAAACTACCGGAAAGTCATCGTAAAGGCTAAAGTCACGAAGACAGGGAAACAGCTGAAGAAGTA
>CAZBFD010000180.1:0-3422 GCA_964491055.1 uncultured Eubacterium sp. | reverse complement strand
GATTCGGCGGCAAGGGCGTACAGAAGGCTGTAGCTCATGTCAACAATGAGATCGCTGAGCTCCTCGAGGGCATGGACGCTTCAGACATCTATGCTGTAGATAAGGAAATGATCAAAGCTGACGGCACGGAGAACAAATCGAACTTCGGCGCCAACGCTATCCTTGCTGTTTCTATGGCTACTGCAAAGGCTGCTGCTGCATGCCTTGACCTTCCGCTCTACAGGTTCATCGGCGGAGCTAACGGGAACACACTTCCTGTTCCTATGATGAATATCCTTAATGGCGGAGCTCACGCAACGAACACTGTTGATACACAGGAGTTCATGATCATGCCTGCCGGCGCGCCTACATTCAGCGAAGGACTGAGATGGTGCACAGAGGTCTATCACACACTTGCTAAGATCCTGAAGGACAAGGGCCTTGCCACATCAGTAGGTGACGAGGGCGGATATGCTCCAGACCTTTCAAGCGATGAGGAGACTCTGGACCAGCTGATCGAAGCTATCCAGAAGGCAGGATACGAGCCGGGCAAGGATTTTGTTCTTGCCATGGACGCTGCTTCCAGTGAGTGGAAGGGCGAGAAGAAGGGTGAATACCTGCAGCCGAAGTCAGGCAAGAAGTTCACGTCAGAAGAACTCGTTGCTCACTGGGCTTCACTCGTAGCGAACTACCCGATCAAGTCGATCGAAGACGGACTTGATGAAGAGGACTGGGAAGGCTGGCAGTTCCTCACACAGGAACTTGGAAGCAAGATCCAGCTCGTAGGCGACGACCTGTTCGTAACAAATACGAAGAGACTGTCAAAGGGAATCGAGCTCGGATGCGCCAACTCGATCCTCATCAAGCTGAACCAGATCGGTTCTGTATCTGAGACTCTTGACGCCATCAGAATGGCTCAGGACGCAGGATACACAGCAGTCGTATCACACAGATCAGGCGAGACTGAGGACGTTACTATCGCAGACCTCGCAGTTGCAATGAACTCCGGACAGATCAAGACCGGAGCTCCGGGAAGAACTGAGAGAGTCGCGAAGTACAATCAGCTTCTCAGAATCGAGGAGGAACTCGGCGATACAGCAAGATACCTCGGAATGAAGGCGTTCAAATAGGCCTTCAGTAAACAGAATGATGATCACTATGGCCCCGGCGCATATCGGTTGTAGAACGTTGCTACAGGGCGCCGCAGGCCGTGGTCATATATATTAATTGGATTCAGTGCAAAAACGGCCCGGTCCGGTTGACCGGAGAGCCGGGCATACCAGCGGATCCCGACAGATGCCGTGAAGGCTTTGACGACGGACCCGACTGGCGTGCGGAAAGGTAGAACATTATGGAAAGAGAAGAGTATTTACAGGTGTACAGGCACTCGCTGGCGCACATACTGGCGAAGGCTGTGATCGAGATCTACGGAAAAGAGAACGTGCAGTACGCAATAGGGCCGCAGATCGCAGATGGATTCTATTATGATTTCACGCTTCCTGAAGCAGTTACGAAGGAAGATTATGAGAAGATCGAGCAGAAGATGCGTGAGATCCTGAAGAGGAAAGAAGACTGGACCAGAAAAGAGGTCTCCAAGGCCGAGGCTCTCGAGATCTTCAAGGATCAGCAGTTCAAGACCGAGCTTATCCAGGACCTTCCGGATGATGAGACGATCACGACATACACCACAGGAGACGATTATATCGACCTCTGCAGAGGACCTCACGTCGAGAATTCACAGGAGCTTCTCGGCGCTGCATTCAAGATCAAATCCGTCTCGGGCGCTTACTGGAGAGGCGATGAGAAGCGCGGCATCATGATGCAGCGAATCTACGTGTATGCGTACCCTGACAAGCAGCAGCTCAAAGAGCACCTGAAGATGATCCAGGAGGCGATGGAGCGCGATCACAAGAAGCTCGGCAAGGAGCTCGACCTGTTCATGTTCGATGAGACAGCTCCGGGAATGCCTTACTGGCTGCCGAGAGGCTGGAAGATGTTCAATGCTCTTCTCGACTACTGGAGATCAGTTCATGAGGAGCACGGATATCAGGAGATCTCCGCTCCTGTGATCAACAACAAGAAACTGTGGCTGACGAGCGGACACTGGGCTCACTATCATGAGAACATGTTCATCATACCTGAGGATTACGACGGCGAGATGGCTGACTACAATCCTGAGAGCGACGCGTCAGTATTCGCGGCTAAGCCGATGAACTGCCCGAACGCGATCATGGTATACAAGCGCGATCTTCACAGCTACAGAGACCTTCCGCTGAGATATAACGAGACAGACGTCATCCACAGAAAAGAGAAGTCAGGCGAGCTGAACGGACTCTTCAGAGTTCAGGAGTTCCGTCAGGACGACTCACATAACTTCATCAGGGAAGATCAGATCAAAGAAGAGATCGCCGACATCATGGATATCGTAGACGAGCTCTACGCGACATTCGGACTCAAGTCCAAGGCAGAGCTCTCAACACGTCCGGATGACTATATGGGCGACATAGAGGTGTGGAACAAGGCTGAAAACGAGCTCAAGGAGATCCTGGCTGACAAGTACGGCGAAGGCAACTTTGAGATCAATGAGGGAGACGGCGCGTTCTACGGACCAAAGATCGACCTCTCCATGGAAGACTGCCTCGGAAGAGAATGGCAGCTCGGAACGATCCAGCTCGACTTCCAGCTTCCGCTGAACTTCGGGCTGAAATACACAGATAAAGACGGACAGCCTAAGCAGCCTGTAATGGTGCACAGAGCTATATTCGGCTCGTTCGAGAGGTTCATCGGGATTTTGATCGAGAACTTCAAGGGAACGTTCCCGTTCTGGATGTCACCGATGCAGGTCGGAATCGTGCCGATCCGCGAGCAGCATAACGACTATGCCGAGAAGGTAGCGCGTGCTCTCCGGAAGTACCACATCAGGTGCGAGGCTGACTTCTCCGAGAAGAACATGAAGGAGAAGATCAAAAACTACAAGCACTACAAGGATCCGTACATCATCGTGCTCGGCGACCAGGAGGCGGAGCACAGGTCAGTGTCGATCAACATCCGCGGGACGAACAAGCAGATCCACGATGTACCGCTTGAGGACTTCATCAGGATGTGCATGCAGATGAACAAAGACAGAAGGCTCGATCTGATCGACGAGTACGAGCCGGCTGTCAGCCCCGAAGACGCGGCAAAAGCAGCAGAGACAGAGGCCGAAGCAGTAGTGGACGCAGCAGTTGAGAAGGCAGCCGCAGAAAAGGCAGAGGCGCAGGAAGTGGCGCCGGCGGAGGATGACGAATGAGTAACTGGCTTTTGTTTGTTTTACTGACGATAGTTGTGCTGGTAAACGTGTACTTTACGTACAGAAGGGCAGAAGGCGTGGATGATACCGGCCGGAAGCTCCTTGCGGCATCCCAGCTGCTCTATCTGGTGTTCATTATTTTCGTGTTCGTTCT
>CAZBFD010000179.1:0-3424 GCA_964491055.1 uncultured Eubacterium sp. | reverse complement strand
TTGTTAGTATGGTAATGTAATAATAAACTATTCGATGAATTCGCCGCCCTTGATGGTCTTCTTTCCGAGAGCCTTCTGTGCTTCCGGCACTCCTTCGCGGGCCTGCTTCTGGATCGCGCGGATCTTCATAGGCAGGCTGAAGAGGTTGATGAATCCTTCGGCGTCTTTCTGGTTGTATACTTCGTCCTCGCTGAATGTCGCGAACTCCTCGTTGTAGAGTGTGTACGGCGACTTGCTCGCTACTGGCCATGCTGTGCCCTTGTAGAGCTTCATCCTGACTGTTCCAGTGACCTGTTCCTGAGTCGAATCGACGAAAGCGCTGATCGCTTCACGAAGCGGTGTGAACCACTGGCCGTCGTACAGGATCTCTGAGAACTTCTGCGCTACGAGCGCTTTGTATGACATGGTGTCACGGTCAAGGATAAGCTTTTCCAGATCGCGGTGTGCGTTATAGAGGATCGTTCCGCCCGGAGTCTCATAGACGCCACGTGACTTCATACCTACGAGCCTGTCTTCTACGATATCGATAGTTCCGATCGCGTTCGCGGCGCCGAGCTCGTTCAGCTTGGTCAGCAGGCTGATCGGGTCCATCTTCTGTCCGTCTATCGCGACAGGAACTCCCTTCTCAAAGTCGATGTCGACGAATGTCGGCTTGTCCGGTGCCTCTTCAGGCTCCATCGAGAGTACGTGGATGTCCGCGTTATGCTCGTTCCATGGGTTCTCAAGGTTTCCGCCCTCAT
The DNA here is from genome assembly GCA_964491055.1 of uncultured Eubacterium sp. Classification (GTDB taxonomy): domain Bacteria; phylum Bacillota; class Clostridia; order Peptostreptococcales; family Anaerovoracaceae; genus Aminicella. The sequence goes on along the minus strand of CAZBFD010000179.1, from coordinate 2,684 downwards.
GGCTCATGTGCCAGATGTTCTCGTCTCTTGAATAGATCTTCTCAGTCGACTGGGCGATAGGAATGTTATTCGCATGCGCGTAATTTATGAGGTCTTCCCTTGACTGGAAGTTCCAGATCCTCCACGGCGCGATGATCTTAATCGCAGGGTTAAGTGATCTTATGGCAGATTCGAATCTCACCTGGTCGTTTCCTTTACCTGTGCAGCCGTGGCAGATCGTGAATGCGCCTTCCTGCTCGGCTATCTCGACGAGCTTCCGTGCCATCGGCGGTCTTGCCATTGCTGTTCCGAGCAGGTAGTCCCCCTCGTAGATCGCGTCTGCTTTGATCGTAGGGTATATAAAGTCCGTGATGAACTCCTCACGGATGTCGCACGTGATCGCTTTTGTCGCGCCGGTCGCGAGGGCTTTCTTCTCTATAGCATCAAAATCCTCACGCTGCCCGGCATTCATGCATACCGCGATAACATCCGCATCAAACTGCTCGATCAGCCACTTCACGATGACCGACGTATCAAGACCTCCAGAATAGGCCAGAACGATTTTCTCTTTTGCCATTTCAACCTCCGTTATATGTGTATGAAATTCCAAAAAAATGAATAAATTAACGCTTATAAAAGTAATATATCACAGAATATATACAAAATCAAGCGATTTTAGTTGAATAATTATGAATTATACGTTATACTTATTGCAGGCTGGAAAACCATGGTGCAGAGAGGAGATATAGATGAGAGGGATTCTCTATCTGGAAGATGGAACTGTATATAAGGGGAAAGGTTTCGGGGCAAAGGCGACGAGGGTCGGCGAGCTCGTGTTCAACACTGCGATGTCGGGGTATCAGAAGACTTTGACTGACCCGTCGTACAGTGAGCAGATACTTACGATGACTTATCCTTTGATCGGTAATTACGGGATAAATGACACGGACTATGAGTCTGATCATATATTTGCTTTCGGTCTGGTCGTCAAGGATGTCTGTTTCAGGCCGTCGAACTGGAAGTGTGAGAAGAACATCGACGTATGGCTGAGGGAAATGGATGTCCCGGGTGTGTATGACGTCGATACAAGGGAGATCACAAGGAAGGTCAGAAATGAAGGAAACCAGAAGTGCGTGATCTCTACAGAGGACCTTACGATAGATGAGCTTAAGAGGCTTTGTGAGGAGACAGAGCTCAGGTGCGACCAGATGAAGGACGCGGGGGTCAAGGAGATAGTTGAGATGCCTGCTGACACAGTGCTCGCTGATAAGGATCTGGCGGAAAGCGTGCTCGCGGTAAAGGCACCGGAAGACGGACGCAGGTTCAAAGTCGCGGTACTTGACCTCGGGATCAAGAGGAGCATCCTAAGAGAACTTAACGCAAGGGGATGTGATCTCACGATATTCCCGTATGGGACTAAAGCAAAGACGATCCTTGCGATGAAGCCGGACGGTGTATTCGTTTCCAACGGGCCGGGAGACCCGGAGGCCGCGGCAGAAGAGATTTTGATCGTGGAAAAGCTCATAACGAACAGCAATTACGGCCCCGGACAGATGCCGGTCTTCGGTATATGCATGGGGCATCAGATAATCGCGCTCTCGCAGGGAGGAAGGACTTACAAGCTCAAGTACGGACACAGAGGGTGCAACCACGGAGTTTTTGACAAGAAGACGGGACGGAGCTACATTACGTCGCAGAATCACGGCTACGCGGTCGCGGCGGACAGTGTGGTGCTCCACGGGCTTGATGTGACGCACCTCAACCTGAATGACGGGACGGTCGAGGGGATGGAGCACATCAGCAAGCCGGTGTTCTCAGTGCAGTTCCACCCGGAGTCGAATCCGGGGCCGCACGACACAGGCTACCTCTTCGATAAATTCATCGATCTCATGAAAGGAGGCAGACTGTAATGGCAAGGGACTTCACGCTTAAGAAAGTAATGATAATCGGGTCCGGGCCGATCGTTATCGGGCAGGCTGCCGAGTTCGACTACGCGGGGACGCAGGCATGCAAGGCGATCTCTGAAGAGGGGATCGAGACGGTGCTCATAAACAGCAATCCTGCGACGATCATGACGGACTACGGGATCGCGGACAAAGTATACATGGAGCCGCTCACTGAAGAAGCTGTAACGAAGGTTATCGAGAAGGAGCGTCCGGACGGCGTGCTTGCCGGATTCGGCGGGCAGACGGGCCTTAACCTCGGGATGGAGCTCGACGCAAAAGGTGTATTCCAGAAGTACGGAGTGAAGCTTCTCGGAGTCAACAAAGACAGCATCCACAAGGCGGAGGACCGTGAGGCGTTCAAGGAGCTCATGCAGGAGATCGGGGAGCCTATCCCGGGAAGCTGCATCGCGACTTCACTTGACGAGGCAAAGGCTTTCGTTGAGCAGGCGGGCTACCCTGTGATCATCAGGCCGGCCTATACGCTCGGCGGAACGGGCGGCGGGTTCGCGGGCACGGATGAAGAGCTTGCCGAGCACGTCAAGATGGGTATCGAGAAGAGCGCGATCGGCCAGGTGCTCGTGGAGAAATCCGTCGCGGGCTGGAAAGAGATCGAGATGGAGGTCATCCGTGACTCCAAGGATAACTGCATCATTATCTGCTCGATGGAGAACCTGGATCCTGCCGGGATACACACAGGAGACAGTATCGTCGTCGCGCCGACGCAGACTCTTAACGACCGCCAGTACCAGATGCTCAGGG
>CAZBFD010000178.1:0-3463 GCA_964491055.1 uncultured Eubacterium sp. | reverse complement strand
AAACCCCAGTTTGATAAAGTGAGCTGTGGATACGTTTCCCGTATAGATTCATTTTGTGTTACAATACTGTATGTAGACGCGCAGGCTATTCCGGATGAGTGGTGATGCCGGGCGCGATAACGATAATGTAGTATTGCAGTTCAGGATCGGGCAGAAATGCCGGGGAGGTTTTGATAATGGTAAAGAGCATGACCGGGTTCGGCCGCGGTGAATATAATGACGGAAAGAGAAACATGATCGTTGAGATCAAGTCGGTGAACCACAGGTACAGCGATATATCGGTCAGGATGCCGAGGCGGTACCAGTTCGCGGAGGACGCGGTGAGGAGCACGGTTAAGGAACACATCAGCCGCGGTAAGATCGACGTGCAGCTCCAGGTGGAGTACATCGCGGAGAGCGACATCAAAGTCGAGCTGAACAGGCCGCTCGCGGAGCAGTACCTGCAGAATTTTAAGGTCTTGAAGGACGAGTACGGGGTGCAGGGTGATGTGACGCTCGAGCTCATCTCGGGGATGCCGGAGGTCCTCAAGCAAAGCTCTGATGTCGAGGATGAGGAAGAGATCAGGCAGAGCATCATCAAAGCCACGGATGCTGCAGCGGAGAATCTTGAGAAGATGCGCGCGGTCGAGGGCGAAAAGCTCGCGCAGGATCTTCTTGCCCGCGCTGACCTGGTCAAAGACCTTGTTGCCGAGATCGAGGTGAAGGCGAAGGAGCTTCCTGGAATATATAAGGAAAAGCTTCGTGCGAGGATAGATGAGCTCCTTGACGGGACGGCGACGCTTCCAGAGGACAGGCTCGCGCAGGAGGTGGCGCTGTTAGCGGACCATGCGGACATAACAGAAGAGATCACGCGGCTCAGGAGCCACATGGACCAGATGAAGTCCATCATAACTGAGAGCAAGGGCGCAGACGGGAAGAAGCTCGATTTTCTGGTACAGGAGATGAACCGCGAGGCTAACACCATCGGTTCCAAGGCGAACGACCTTGGCATAACCCAGGTGATGCTCCAGATCAAGTCAGAAGTCGAGAAGATCCGTGAGCAAGTCCAGAACATAGAGTAAGTCCAGAACATAGAGTAAGTGTAAGTCCAGAACATAGAGTAAGTGTGTTGTCACATTTCGCTAAAGATGGTATAATTAATCAATTAGAGATATCGTGGTTCGCGGGTAAGGCAGTATGGCAAAGGTAACTGACAGTAAAGGCAAGTTATTCGTGATCTCGGGGCCGTCGGGCGCCGGGAAGGGTACGATCTGCAATGCTTTGATGAAGGATGCGGATCCGGATGAGCTTTGTCTGTCGATATCTGTGACGACGAGGGCGCCGAGGACCGGCGAGATAGACGGGGTCCACTATTATTTCATAAGCGAAGAAGATTTTGATGATCTGAGGGAGCGTGAAGGGCTGCTTGAGTTCGCCGAGGTGTACGGACATCATTACGGCACGCCGAAGCAGAAAGTTATCGACAAGCTGAATGAGGGCGTGGATGTGATCCTTGAGATCGAGATGCAGGGGGCCCTGAAGGTCAGGAAGTCATATCCGGACGGTGTATTCATCTTCATCCTGCCGCCTTCGATGGCGGAGCTCAGGAAGCGCATCACCGGACGCGGGACCGAGACACAGGACGTGATCGACTTAAGGCTCTCTAAGGCGCTTTCTGAGATCGCGTACATCGACAAGTACGACTACGCGGTGGTGAACGGTTCTCTTGACGAAGCTGTTGAGCGTGTGAGGGCCATCATCAAAGCAGAGCATTCCAAAGTCACTGAAGATATATATAAGCTGATTGAACAGTACAAGGAGGACGAATAATGTTATATCCATCTATCAATGAGATCAAGCATAAGGCAGACAGCAGGTACACACTGGTCATCCTCGCGGCAAAGCGCGCGCGCGACATCGTGGACGGAAAGCCGCCTCTTGTTGACTGCAAGGTGCACAGGCCTGTCTCTATCGCGGCAAGGGAGATCAACGAGGATATGATCAAAGTCCGTTATCCTGAAGATAAGCCTGCGGAAGAGCCGGAAGAAGAGACAGCGGAAGCTGAAGCAGCTGAGGCTGAGGAAAACGAAGAGGCTGCTGAAGCTGAAGAGGATAGTGAGCCGGAAGCTGAAGGCGCAGAAGAACCGGAGGAAGCAGCTGGCGCTGAAGAAGCCGAAGAGGCTGAGGAGCCGGCAGAGGAATAGTAAGATCATTTCCCGGGGGAGCACATCAGATAACGTGCTCCCTCTGGTATTTTTCAGATAGATAACAAACTAAACATTATGTCAGATTTCGATTATAACAATAATAATCAGGGAGAGCAGGGCGGAGCACCGTCATCCGGAGACGAGCAGCGCGAGCCGGCCGGTCGGGAATACGGCGAGCAGCGCGAGCCGGACATGCGGGACTTTGATGCACAGCGCGAGCACGCCGGTCAGGAAGAAGGTGGGCAGCGCGAGCAGCAGATCCCGCGGCAGCCGGGCCTTTCGGAAGCCGATGAGGAGATGTTCCGCAAGAGGCAGGCGAAGCGCAAGAGAAAGCGCACCATTTTCGCGGCGATCAGGCTGATCGTAGCCGCTGTGATCTGCATACCGCTTATTTTTTTCTGCTTCTGGGCAGGGACAAGGCTTTTCTTCCCGGCTGAGACAGAAGTGACAGGGCTGAAGCCGAAGATCGCAAAGAAGGCTTCCAAGGGGATCATGGTGACTTTGACGGTGACGCACCCGGAGGACAGGCTGATCGAGCTCCAGCGCCTCGACGAAGAGTCAGGAAACTGGATCACCGAGAAGACGTTCAGTACGGGTTTTGATGATGTTGAAGAGGTCAAAGTCGAGTTCCCGGATGTCTGGACCGAATACACTTATTCGAAGTGGCGGGTGCACATGGACCGCACGTTCGGCGTCAAGGCGTACACCGGCGAGCCGACGGACGTGACATGCCGCAACCGTAAGGACCTTAAGATCAAATGCTCGTCTGCCGTGATCTACTGTGTGGACAACGGTGAAGTGCTGTACGACATAAAGATGAACAAAGAAATCCCGAATGCGAGCACGACGAAGATAATGACGGCGATACTTGCGCTCGAGAACAGCAAGGACGATGAAGTCGCGAAATTCTCATACCGCGCGGCGATGACGCCATATGCGTATTACGGGATCCATATCGGGTACAGGTTTCACATAGGCGATCTGATGCGGGCGATGCTTATCCAGTCGGCGAACGAATGCGCGACAGCGGTCGGAGAGCACGTTGGCGGATCGTACGAGAAGTTCGTCGAGATGATGAATGCCCGCGCAAAGGAGCTCGGATGCAAGCACACGCAGTTCAAGACACCGTCAGGCCTTGATGTACCGGGACATTACTCCACGGCATACGACATGGCTCTCATCAACGCGAAGGCGATTGAGTTCGATGAATACAATGAGATCATGCTGATGGAGAAGTTCACGCTTCATAATCTAGATAAGGATGATCCGTGGGAGTA
>CAZBFD010000177.1:0-3476 GCA_964491055.1 uncultured Eubacterium sp. | reverse complement strand
CCGGCGTGTCGATCGTTATGTCCCAGGACTTGTTATACTGAGTTTTCTCATAGTGAAGCTTCTCGCCCTTGAGCGCCTGCGTCAGGCTCGTCTTGCCCGATTCACTTCTTCCGTACAAAAATAATTTTCTCATCAGTACCTCTATGAATATGCATGTTTCCCACAACAGATAATATCAAAATCTCGTCTGTATTTCAAGGGATGATCGGTTTGACATCAGCGATTTAAAGTGCTAAACTGTTATAGTGCATTTTATGCAGGTTTCTGTTATAATTATTCAGCAAGATTTTGATGGAAAAGTACAGGGTAAGGGTTTTGATGACTGATTACAGTAAAATTCTGAAGAATAAAGAGAAGGCGATATACGACCTCAGGGCTTTGTTCGGGAGCTGCGGATACAGCGAGTTCAAGGCCGGGAAGTTCGAGGATTATGAGCTTTACGCGGAGAATAAGGACTTTCTGGCGAATGAGGGGATCCTGACTTTCACGGACGCAAACGGGCGTCTGAAGGCGCTGAAGCCTGATGTCACGCTGTCGGTCGCGAAGGACGCGGAATGGCAGCCCGGCGTGACGCGGAAGATCTATTACGACGACGAGGTCTACCGCATGAGCAGCTATTCACACGATTTCCGGGAGATCATGCAGACCGGGGTCGAGTGCATGGGCGACGTGGATCTGTACGATGAGTGCGAGATTGTGCTGATGGCGGTCCGGAGCCTTGAGCTTATCAGCCGCGACTATGTGCTGGACATCTCGCATATGGGAGTTGTACGCGAAGTCGTAGGCGGGCTCGGCCTGCCGCAGCCTGAGGTGAAGCGCGTGCTGCACTGCCTTGGACAGAAGAATGCGCACGGTGCCATTGCTATTTGCGACGCGGCGGGAGTTCCTGAAGAGGCATCATCAAAGCTTTTACGACTCATCAGCGCCTACGGCGACATGGATGAAGTCCTTGCAGAAGTCCGCGGGCTCGTGTCAGAAGAAGCTGCAGAGACCCTGGGCTGCGTCCGCGACGTGCTGAAATCAGAAGGCCTGGATAAAAATGTCCGCTTCGACTTCTCAGTCGTAAACGAGATGGGCTACTACAACGGTATACAGTTCTCAGGCTTCGTAAAAGGCCTCGCAAAGCCGCTCCTCGCAGGCGGCCGCTACGACAACCTCATGAAGTCGATGGGCAAGAAAAACTGCGGCGCCGTCGGCTTCTCAGTATCACTCGACGCCCTCGACGAGCTCGGGCGCCAGAGCCAGACAGCCGGCACGCCGAAGAACGACGTCGACGTCCTGATCCTCTACGACGAAGACACAAACATAGAAGAATTAACAAGAAACATAGACGAGATACGAGAAAACGGAAAGACCGTACTCGCCCAGCGCGCCGTCCCCGACAAGCTGAAATACGGCGAGCTGATAGACAAAAGATAATAAGAACCTCCGAAAAGGGACAGTCCCTTTTCGGAGCAGTTGGAAACCTCCGAAAGGGGACTGTCCCTTTTCGGAGCATTTTCGGAGCAAGTGAAGTGCAGGCTTGGTATAAAGGAGTTTAAACTTGGGTGAAATGGTAAACGTCGCGCTGCCGAAAGGCAGGCTCGGCGAGCAGGTATATGAATTGTTTGAGAAGGCCGGGCTGGAGTGTCCGGACATTTTGAGCGATACGAGGAAGCTTTTCTTTGAGAACAGGGAGAAGGGGCTCAGGTTTTTCTGGGTCAAGCCGTCGGATGTGGCGGTCTATGTCGGAAGGGGAGCTGCTGACCTCGGGGTCGCAGGTAGCGACGTGCTCCTCGAGCATCAGCCCGATGTGTATGAGCTGCTCGACCTCGGGCTCGGAGTTTGCAGGATGATGGTTGCTGCTCCTGTTGATTTCAGGGACAATGACGACATTACGCTCCGCGTCGCGACCAAATTCCCGAACATCGCGAGCAGGTATTATGAAAGCAAGAGCAGGGACATCGACATAATCGAGCTCCACGGCTCCATCGAGCTCGCGCCGCTGCTCGGTCTGTCGGATGTGATCGTGGATATCGTCGAGACAGGGAATACGCTTAAGGCAAACGGCCTCGAGCCGAAGGCTGAAGTCGTTCCGATCAGCGCAAGGCTCATCGCGAACAAAGCGAGCTTCAAATTCAAGACAAAAGAGATAGAAACCGTCACCGAAGCGCTGGCAGGCGTGTTAAAATAGATATAACTGAAAATAGATGAAATAAAATCAGGAGGCAAGGTTTTGATCAAGATCTACAAGTACGGAGAAGTTGACAAGAGTGAGATCCTTTCAAGGACGAAGATGCCGACGGGAGTGGGCGACATCGTTGCGGGGATCATCAAGGACGTGAAGGAAAATGGCGACAAAGCGCTGTTTGAATACAATAAGAAATTTGACCATAATGAGTCGGACGAGCTCGAAGTGAGCGCGGAGGAGATCCAGGCGGCGTACGACGCGACTGATCCGGAGCTGATCAAAGTCATGGAGGAGGCGGCCGCGAACATCCGCGACTTCCATAGCCGCCAGAAGAGAAACAGCTTTATCATCTCCGAAAAGGACGGCGTTGTGCTGGGGCAGAAAGTTATGCCGATCCAGCGTGCGGGCGTATATGTTCCAGGCGGAACAGCAGCTTATCCGTCGACAGTTCTCATGGACTGCATCCCGGCAGAGATCGCGGGCTGCGAGGACATCATCATCACGACGCCTGCGACTGGCGGCGAGATCAATCCTGTCATCCTTGCTGCGGCAAAGATCGCCGGCGTAACGAGGATCTTCAGAGTGGGCGGCGCGCAGGCAATTGCAGCGCTTGCTTATGGAACCGAGACGATACCTAAAGTAGATAAGATCGTAGGGCCGGGCAATGCTTTTGTTGCTGAGGCAAAGAAGCAGGTGTTTGGCGAAGTCGCGATCGACATGGTAGCGGGACCGAGCGAGATCCTGGTAATAGCTGACGGATCGTGCGACCCGGTAGTCGTTGCTGCGGACATGCTTTCACAGGCCGAGCACGATAAGTTCGCAACCGCCGTGCTCGTCACAGATTCGAGCGTGCTCGCACACAGCGTCGCAGAAGAGCTGGAAGAACAGCTTTCACTTCTCCCGCGTGAAGAGATCGCAAGAGCATCGGTCGAGAACAACGGAAAGATCATCATCGCAGATGATCTGCTCGAAGTAATAGAAGTTGCAAACGAGATCGCGCCTGAGCATCTAGAACTCTGCGTGGACGATCCGTTCGCATATCTCGACAAGATCAAAAACGCAGGCTCGATCTTCCTCGGGAAGAACTGCCCGGAGGCGCTCGGCGACTACTTCGCAGGGCCGAACCACACACTTCCGACAAGCGGCACCGCGCGCTTCTACAGCGCACTTTCAGTGGACGACTTCACAAAGCGTTCCCAGTATTCATACTACACTGCAGATGCGCTTGACCGCGTCGCCGACAAGATCGCACGCTTTGCAGAAGAAGAAGGCCTCCACGGCCACGCGAGAAGCGTCCTCATCCGCC
>CAZBFD010000176.1:0-3496 GCA_964491055.1 uncultured Eubacterium sp. | reverse complement strand
GAGGATGTAAAGCCGAGAGAGATATGATTTTATCAGAATTACTGGAAAGGATCGACCACAGATATATAAAAGGTGCGCCTGATGCCGATGCCACCGGCCTTTGCTTTGATAATAGAAGGGTAAAGGCTGGTGATCTGTTTGTATGTATCAGGGGTGCATATTTTGATACACATGATGTGATAGGGGAGATCGCCAAGGCCGAGCCTGCCGGGATCGTCGTTGATAGGAAGTGGGCTGACGTACAGCCTCAGGATGTGATCGATGACATAGATGCAAATTTGATCTGTGTTGATGACACGAGAGTAGCTAAGGCTGCTGTATCGGCTGCGTGGTACGGACATCCTTCTGAAAAGATGACTGTTATCGGTATTACAGGGTCTAAAGGGAAGACGACCACATCGCATATGATATGGAGCATGCTCGGGGCAGCCGGGAAGAAAGCCGGGCTTGTAAGTACTACGGGCGGATATATCGGTGATACACATGTCCACTTCGGAACGTCTACTCCTGACTCTGATAAGATGCAGGAGTTTCTTGCGAAGATGGTAGATGAAGGCTGTGAATATGCTGTTGTTGAATGTTCGTCACAGGGACTCAAGCTTTACAGGACAGGCAGTATAGATTTTGATTATGGCATTTTCCTGAATATAGAGAAGGGCGATCATATCAGTCCAAATGAGCATAAAGACTTTTCTGAATATCTTGACTGCAAGAGAAGGCTGCTTAGAAACAGCAGGACTGTAATAGTGAATGCTGATGATGATCATATAGAAGAAATGCTTGACGGTGTCAGCGGAAAGATCGTCAGATACGGAATGAAAGCCACTGATTCCAACGCATCCGGCGAATCGGTAGACGATAATATAGATTATGTTATCAGTGATGTGAATGAGACTGTAACGGACTCAAGACCTTGCGTGTCATTCAAGCTGAACGGAATCGATCACACTATCGGGCTGCCGGGGCTTTTCAATGTCGGGAACGCGGCTTCTGCATGCATAACTGCGGAGCTTTGCGGACTTCCGGTTGAAGCAGTGAACGAGGCTTTGATCGATATAAAGGTGCCTGGACGTCTTGATATGGTCTATCAGTCGGAGGACCTTTCGGTATGTGTGGACTATGCTCATAACGGACTCAGCACGAGGAACCTTTTAAAGGCGCTGAGATCATATAAGCCGAAGAGGATAGTCTGTGTGTTCGGATGCGGCGGCGACCGGGACAAGGCAAGGCGTCCGGAAATGGGGGAGGCCTCCGGGAGACTTGCTGACCTCAGCATCATAACGACTGAACATAACAGGTTCGAGGAATTCCAGGACATACTGAATGGTATCATGGAAGGAATGAACAGGACCGAAGGGAAATACGAGATAATAGAGGATAGAAAAGAAGCGATTCATCACGCTATTGTAGACTCGCAGCCCGGCGACCTGATCACAATACTTGGGATCGGGAACGACGGATGCCAGCATGATCATGGAAAGAATATACCGCACGATGATATTGGATACTCATTGGAGTGTGTAAATGAATGGCTCGCTAATAAATAAGCCGTATTATTATTTGGAAGGTCATGAAACATTTTTCAGAAAAGTCTGAAAATTTCTGTTGTGCGATCTGTATCTATATGGTAAATTAAAATTGTAAGTGATGGTTCGAGCTGATGAAAGGATGTGACCCGTGTACAGGACCAGGATGCTCGAGAAATTAGAAGAAGCGCTCCAGGCAGTACTTCCGATCATGACGATCGTTCTTGTGCTGTCATTTACTGTTGCGCCGCTTCCTTCGAGCATACTGCTGGCGTTCCTGTTCGGCGGGCTTTTGCTTATAATAGGGATGACGTTCTTCTCGCTGGGCGCCGAGATCGCGATGGAGCCTATGGGCGAGTATATGGGCGGAAGTATAACCAAGACGAAGAATCTCTGGATCATACTTCCGTTTTGTTTTGCCCTGGGTATGCTGATCACTTTATCTGAGCCTGATCTCCAGGTGCTTGCGAACCAGGTGCTCTCAGTGCCGAACGCCGTGCTCATCCTTTCTGTCGCGGCAGGAGTCGGCTTTTTCCTCGTTATCGCGCTGCTCAGGATGCTCTTCAAGATCCCACTGAGGAACATGCTTGTGTTCTTCTATGCGATCACTTTTATACTTGCATTCTACGCGCCCGACTATTTCATGAGTGTGGCTTTTGACTCAGGAGGCGTAACGACAGGGCCGATGACTGTTCCTTTCATCATGTCTTTCGGACTTGGTATCACATATATCCGAAGCGACAAGCACGCTGAGAACGACTCATTCGGACTTGTCGCACTATGCTCTATAGGACCGATAATGGCCGTGCTTATCCTCAGCATGATCTACCGGCCGGACAATGTCGAGTACACACAGGTCGTGATCCCTGTTATCAATGACACGCGTGACCTGTCGTTTATGTTCCTTAAGGCTTATCCAACATATCTCAGGGATATAGCAATAGCGCTTATACCGATAGTAGTTCTCTTCCTTGTGTTCAACCTGATAAGGCTCAGGATCAGCAGATCTGAGCTTCTAAGGATACTCATGGGATGCGTTTATACATATTTCGGGCTGGTAACGTTCCTGACAGGCGTAAATGCCGGATTCATGCCAGCTGGATCGTTCCTTGGTACAACGATAGCATCACTCAAGCTCAGATGGATCATAATACCTATCGGAATGCTCATCGGCTTTTTTATCGTAAAAGCTGAGCCTGCCGTATATGTTCTGATGGAGAAAGTAGAGGAGATAACTGACGGCTCGATCTCAGGGAAGTCGCTCCAGATCAGTCTGTCTATAGGCATGGCTGCTTCGATCGGGCTTGCTATGATCCGGGTGCTCACAGGGCTCAACATCATGTGGTTCCTTGTGCCGGGCTATCTTATATCCCTTCTTATGGCATTCATGACGCCGAAGATCTTCACTGCTATCGCGTTCGACTCCGGCGGTGTTGCGTCAGGTCCTATGACAGCGACATTCCTGCTCCCGTTTGCCATGGGGGCCTGCATGGCTGTCGGAGGTAATGTCGTAACTGATGCATTCGGACTCGTCGCGATGGTCGCAATGACTCCAATGATCTCTATCCAGACGCTTGGGTTCATCTATGAGCGGATCGCTGTCCGTAACGGAACGACCGCGGAGCGGAGAACGAAGATGTCCGTCATTGCTGCCGAATCCAAGGGCATGGAGCTCACCGAAGAAGAAAAGTATTCGATCATCGAGCTGTAGGAGTTTTAAATGAGTAAGCTATACTGCATGATAACTATAACTGACAGGAGCAGGGTCAACGAATACCTTAAGGTTTTTGATGAGCATAAGGTACCGCTCGGACTTGTCACGATGGGAGAGGGTACTGCCAGCACCGAGATGCAGGAGCTGTTTGGCCTTCAGAGCGCCGAATCTGAGAAGGCGGTCTGTTTCTCGATAATCCGTGAAACCATCTGGAAATCGGTCAAAAAGGACCTTGAGACGCGTATCAGTGACAGAG
>CAZBFD010000175.1:1868-3569 GCA_964491055.1 uncultured Eubacterium sp. | reverse complement strand
ATGATCTCGTCGATGGCTTTGATAGCTTCGTCGGTCGTCTTCTGGATCTTCTCGAGCTCGTCGTCGCGGTCATCCTCTGAGATCTCGCCGTCTTTCTCCTGCTTCTTCACTGCGTCGTTTGCCTCGCGGCGGAGGTTCCTTACTGCGACTTTAGCTTCTTCGCCGTACTTCTTAGTGATCTTTGTGAGCTCTTTTCTGCGCTCTTCTGTAAGGTCAGGGATCACAAGGCGGACGTTCTTGCCGTCGTTTGTCGGCGTGATGCCGAGGTTCGCAATGTTGATCGCGCGCTCGATGTCTCCGAGTGATGACGGATCAAAAGGCGTTATCTGGAGAGACTTTGGATCCGGCGCCGAGATGTTTGCGATGTTCCTGAGAGGCGTCGGCGTTCCGTAATAATCAACGCTAACCTTGTCGAGAAGTGCAGGGTTTGCCCTTCCTGCTCTTACTGTATTCAGGTCCTCCTTCAGGACCTCCTTTGTCACTTCGATCTTCTCCTGAAAATCCTTGTGCGATTTACCCATCGTGGTACCTCCTATTCTTTGATAAGTGTTCCGATCTTCTCGCCGCAGACCGCTCTTACCATGCTGTCTTCATCGGCGACTCCGAACACCTGTATAGTCATGTTGTTCTCCTTGCAGATCGTGGCCGCTGTGAGGTCCATGACCTGAAGCTCTTTGTCGAGCATCTCTTTATATGTGAGCTCGTCGTATTTCACTGCATCCGGATGCGTGACAGGGTCTGCAGAATATACTGCGTCGACGTTCTTCGCGAGAAGTATCATGTCTGCCTGGATGTTGACCGCCCTCAGCGCAGCTGCTGTATCAGTTGAGAAATGCGGCTCGCCGATTCCGGCGCCGAAGATGACCACGTCATGATCGACCGACAGTTCTTTGATCGCCTTACGCCAGATGTAAGGCTCCGCAACTTCGCGCATCATGAGGGAAGTCTGCACTCTGCAGCCGACGCCCTTCGACTGGAGCACGTCCTGCAGCGCGAGTGCATTCATGACTGTCGCGAGCATGCCGATGTAGTCAGCCGTCTCGCGGTTCATCGCCTGGCTCGTCCTGCCGCGCCAGAAGTTTCCGCCGCCGACCACTACCGCGACCTCAACGCCGAGGTCCACGAGCTTCTTGATCTGATCCGCGACATTAGAAGTCACTTCCATGTTGATGCCGGTGCCCTGCTCGCCAGCGAGCGCTTCGCCGCTTATCTTGACCAGCACCCTTTTATATTTAGGTTCCATACGATCTCCTTTATCCGCAGCCGTGTCAACATCCGGCCGCGCGCCACAACATCAAAACCCAGTTCGCCTACTGGAGAATTGTTCGATTTTTACCTATGATAGTATACCATATTTTGCGTCTGCGGTTAACATGAATTTATCAAAATCCACAAGATTTTGGGGACAACACTGATGCCTGTTGATTCGTGGATTCTCCACTTTCAGCGTTTTTCTATACGCAAAGTAGAAAATCAAAAGCGTAAAATACAATTCAGCTAAGACAATTCTACCGATTCTTAGATTCAGGCGATTTTAGACATAAAAAAACAGCAGCGATCTTGATCCTGTCAAGATGCTGCTGCAGTCATATTATATATTATCTATCCAAACCTTGTCTGCATTATGCTTTGATAGAATATTTTCTACTTCATTGCCATATAAACACCAAAAATAGAGAATCGACGAATACTGACCTGCTA
>CAZBFD010000175.1:0-1768 GCA_964491055.1 uncultured Eubacterium sp. | reverse complement strand
CCGCCTGCTGCGGCGCGGTGATAGTATGCGCCGCCCGCTGCGGCGGCGCTGACGAACGAACAAGATTTTGATGGAGCTACTCCTCGTCGTCCTCCTCGATGATCGCGTCGGACAGATCATCTACCTTCTTGAAATAGCAGTCCTTCCCGTCGTCATCGCCCTTGTTGTCCCAGTGGAAGCCGCCCTCATAATAAAGGAGCGCGCCTTTGCCGTCCTTGTAGATCTCATCTTCCTTCTGCTCGCCGTCCTCATTCAGAGTGAGCTCGTACTTGCAGCAGTCCTCATACGTGAGCATCCCGCTCTTGTAATCGAAATCGCCTGTGAACTCCCAGATCGTGGTCTCGAACGCGCTGCTGCCCCAGCTGACGATGACATTGTAGTGGCCTTCCTCACCCTCAGGCATGACCGTCATCATCGCGCGCTGGCTCGTCTCATCCTCATATTCACCAGCAGGCTCAAAGTCCTCAGGCGGCACGACTGCTTCAAGCACGTCCTCCGCAGGATCCTTCATGCCCTCATCAGCCTTCTGTTCCTGCTCGGTGCCGGTGTCCCCGCTATTGTTCAGATTTACATTCACACGGCATCCGGCCATCAAAACCATGACGCCTGCGATCATAACCACCGCGGTCAAAACCGCGATCATCCTCATTTTCTTGTTAATACCCATTTTAGTTCCCCCTTTTGATTTTATGTCCGTTGATCAAGCCATTTAAACCATTTGCAACTACTGGCTGCCATACCAGATCATCTGTCAGACTAGAGTTCCTCTGGAATCATCTGTCTGTCAGACTAAATCGTTCACTTATACTACTTTAGCACAATATTTACTTCCATTCCAGCGTGATGGTGGGTACAAATCCAATAGTTTTGCTTTAACTATAGTGTATATAAACGTATTCTGCTAAATATGTATCTTACACGGTCATCTTATATGTGCTTTTTTAGATCTCGAGGGTACAAATTCGACCGTTTTCTTCCTGACCATGGTGTATTTTGATTAATTATTTTGGATTTGTACCTCACTGTATTTTTGTGTCATTTCATCGATCAAAATCTCGACGCTCAGATTCCATTCTGGAGCGATTTTTATTATTTCTTTTGATCAATTGATCGCAACACAAAAAATCCCGATAAAATCCAAATTTTCAAAAATGATAATACATGGCGCGGTTCTGGTCGGCTCTGTTCGCTAATGCATGGAGCGGATCTGGTCGTTAACGCGCGCGATCTCGTTTATAAATTCGTGCGACGAGATACGGAGCGCGCCGTGGCCCATGGAAACGGTCTGCTCCAGGTTATCGGAAGTGACCACCTTGATGTTGTCGGATGACTTCCCTGCCTGGATGCGCTTCATGAGATTCAGCGTCTCCCGCTCTATGTAGGCGTCTGCTGTCTCGTGTTCTCTCGTGTAAACGACTTTTATCCCATTGATATTCATGCTGCTCCCGACGCCTTCGGTAACCTTATAGGCGTCGTATACGAGCACTGTATCATAGCCCATGAAACCTGAATAGTTACAGATTATGTCGGTCAGCTCGTCGCGGGCAGAGCCGAAATCTATATCGGCGAGTTCTTTAAGCTCCGGCCACGCGTGGATCAGGTTGTAGCCGTCGACGAAAAGATGCGTGACAGGTTTCGCTGCGCGGCCCGAATTAATGTCTGCGGCGCTGCCAGCCGTTCGACCAGAATTACTGCCTGCAGCACCGCCAGTTGCATTCGTGGCGCCAGAGCCTGCAGGGCGTCCTGCGACGTTAGCGGCGCCGGAGCC
>CAZBFD010000174.1:0-3574 GCA_964491055.1 uncultured Eubacterium sp. | reverse complement strand
CAGCCGGTCGGCGAGCTTTATGATCAAAACTCTGATGTCCTTTGACATTGCAAGGAACATCTTCCTCAGGTTCTCAGCCTGTGCCTCTTCCTTGTTGTCGAACTTGATCGAGCCGAGCTTGGTGACGCCGTCTACGAGAAGAGCGATATTTGTGCCGAAGTCCTCAGTAAGCTGGTCCAGTGTGTAGTCAGTATCTTCTACGGCGTCATGGAGCAGGCCAGCCGCGATCGTCTCGTCATCCATCCCGTACTTCGCCAGTATCTCAGCTACCGCGACAGGATGGATGAGATACGGCTCTCCGCTTTTCCTGAGCTGCCCGCTGTGAAGCTCCTTAGCCTTATCATACGCTTTAGAGATAAGATCAAGGTCATGCTGCCTGGATTCTGATATGCACTTTAGGAAACTCTGCTTGGACTTCATATATGCTCTCTGTATTCTCTGTATCTATTCTCTGTATCTATGCTCTTTATCGTTCTTTCAGGGATGCCGCATGCCTGCGGCATCCCTTTTAATATCACTTTCCTTCGTATTACCGGTCACCTGATCGGTCCAGGTGATTACTTGTTTTTCTTTGATGACTTTTTCTTCTTGCTCTTTTTCTTTCCGCTCTTCTGCTTTGCTTCCTGAGCAGCAGCTTCTTCTGCAGGAGCAGCTTCCGTTACTTCCTTCTGCTCTTCTTCAGGAACATCTACTACTTCAGCTTCAGCCTGCTTCTTGGCGCCGGACTTCTTGGCCTTTTTGTCCTCAATACGCTTCTTTGCTCTCTGCTCTGCCTCATATCTTGACATTTCCTCACGTCTGTTGAGCTCATAGTAGAGCGGTGTGCAGAGGCATACTGAAGAAAATGTTCCGCATACGACACCGATCATAAGAGGAATGACGAATCCTGCAAGTGAAGCTGACACAAGTACCAGAAGCGGAATGATCGCTATGAATGTCGTTACCGACGTCATGATCGATCTGTCGAGAGTCTGGTTGATACTCTTGTTCAGTATCTCGCCTAGCGGCTTACCGCGCATAAGCTTCCTGTTCTCCCTGACTCTGTCAAACAATACGATGGTATCGTTTATCGAATAGCCTACTATCGTGAGAAGTACAGCGATGAACGGGTTATTTACCGTAAAGTGGAAGATCGCGTACATAGAAAGAAGCACAAGCACATCGTGGAACAGGCCTGCGACAGCTGCGACACCATATTTCCATGACCTGAATCTTATGATGATATATAAGAGCATGAACAGCGCTGCGATAAGGATGCTCTTTATCGCGTTTGTTCTGATCTCGCTTCCGATAGTTGCTCCGAATTCTTCTGATGCCTTGACTGCGTCATCTGCAAGCTTGAAGTCTTTGATGATCTTATCAGTAACCTCATCACGCTCTGAAGCGTCCAGCGGCTTGGTGGTTTTGATGACTGCTGTGTTGCCGTCCTCACCTGAGAAGACTATCTGCTCGTTCAGGCCGAATTCCTTGATGCTCTTGCTGATCTCGGCCGCGCTGACTTTGCTTCCCATGTCGACCTCGAGCATCGTGCCTCCTGTGAAGTCGATACCGTAGTTGAAGCCTCTGATGGCGAAGAAGATGATCCCGCATGCGATCACAGCTGCACTGATGATGTAGAAGATCTTTCTCTTTCCGATGAAATCGAATTCCTTCTTGATGAACCTGAACGGTGTTCCGTCAGCCTTGCAGCCGAAGAACTGGTTCTTTGCAAATGATGAATCAGCGAGAACTCCGACGAAGCACTGTGTAACGAATACTGCAGTGAAGATACTCACGATTACACTGATCATGAGCGTGATAGCGAATCCCTTTACAGCAGTTGAGCCGAGCTGATACAGGACGACCGTTGCGATAAGTGTCGTTATCTGTGAGTCGAGTACGGTGACAAGAGCATGCCTTGAGCCTTCGTCAACAGCAACTCTTATCGATCTTCCAAGTCCGATCTCTTCCTTGATCCTTGAGAAAATGATTACGTTCGCGTCTACAGCCATTCCGATACCAAGGATAAGACCAGCGATACCAGGAAGCGTGAGGACCGCGTTGAGTGCTACCATTCCCCAGAGCACGATCATTACGTAGAGCATAAGAGCAATGTCTGCACAGAGACCGAGCACATTGTATACGAGGAACATGATCAGGAAAACAAGGCAGAGTCCGATAGCGCCTGCTATGATACTTTTGTCGAGCGCGTTCTCACCAATCGAAGCAGACTGGACCGAAGATTCAACTTCCACGAGGGAAACAGGAAGAGCACCGCCTCTGATGAGAGCAGCTTCTTCTGTGGCGTTCTCTCTTGACATACCGCCGCCTCTGTTTGTGATCTCGCATGATTCACTGTCGATGGTCTCGTCGCATGTAGGAGCTGTCAGGATGTTTTCATCGAGCCAGATGACTACTGCTGTTGAATCAACTGTGTTTCCCTCTTCGTCCTGGACTGTCGGGGTAAGAGTTCCGGAAGAAGCCTTTGCTGTAGCTTCCGCGAACTTCTTCTGCCCTTCTTTGTTGAATGTCAGGACGATCTTGTATCCGCCGTTTTCCTGGTCGACGTCAGCGACTGCATCTTTGACATCTTCACCAGTGAGATACTCAGTGTTGTCTGCGGTCGTGAACCTCAGCTGTGCTGTCTCGCCGATCCTGTTGATCGCTGACTCGGCGTCGCTTACACCCGGCATCTCCACACGGATACGCTTATCACCTTCAACGCTTACTGAAGCGTTTGCCACACCCATGGCGTCTACACGCCTTTCCAGGACGTTCCTGGTCTGCTCCATGGTCGTCTTTAGCTCTGTGCCCGTCAGATCAGTTTCAGCTTCAAGGACAACGTACACGCCGCCGTTGATGTCGAGGCCATACTTGAGTGAATCCTTAAGATTCTTCACAGGCCCGATGCCGAACATGGACGCATAGAGTCCAAAGGCAATCACGATAATGAAAATACAACTTAGAATCTTTTTTACTGTGCTGTTCATACCAATACCTTTCGCATTAACTTAAAAAATCACATAAATAGCCAATATAATATAATTATTTTACTACATCATATTGTATTCATCAAGGAAAAAATGCCCGAAAACATTGAAAATCTGAAGAAAATCTGATTAAAAACTGATTAAAAACCGCCCATATCCTTATCATGTTCTTCAGGACACAAAAAACTCCGGGAGGTATTACCTGCCGGAGCTATCTGCATCAATCAATCTCTCGCAAGAAGACTGCTTTTCGTATCACTACTCAGCGTCTTCGGTGCTCTCTTTGTCTTCGTCCTTGTCCTTCTTCAGGCGCTTAGGAGTCTTCTTTTTCTCCTCCTGCTTCTCGTCAGTCTTTTCTGGTTCAGGCTTGTTGATCTTCTTTGCGCCTGACTTTCTTTCAAGAGCAGAAACAGCCCATTTCTTAACAAGGATCTTGGTCTTGTCAGATCCCACCTGGATGACGAGCTCTTCTTCACCGATCTTGACAACCTTGCCTACGATGCCTCCGATCGTCACGATCTCATCACCGACACCAAGGCTGGCTCTCATTTCGCTGATCTCCTTCTCCTTCTTGCGCTGCGGCCTGATCAGAAGGAAATACATAA
>CAZBFD010000173.1:0-3621 GCA_964491055.1 uncultured Eubacterium sp. | reverse complement strand
TGATAACCAATAAATATATGTCAGTTAAAGGGGTAGTTTTCTTAATTATTAATAGTTTTTCCGCTTTAACTTGCAAATAACGATAAGAACTATGCGAGGTGGGATGAAAGTACATAAGCACCTGGCCATTCGCGATACTGCTATATGTCCCTTGATTTATTACAAGCTATGGTATATACTGAAAATAAATTCAGTGAAAATGGATTCATTAAACATTTGTATAAGAGGTATGTGTATGTTTATCGGAAGGTCTGATGAGCTGGCCAGGTTAAGGGAACAGCTTGATAGTGATGAGAAGAGCGTCATACTGGTCTACGGGAAGCGGAGAGTCGGTAAGTCTACGCTTATCAGTGAAGCTTTCAGGGATTACCATGGAGCAGTGATCAATTACATATGTGTCGAGTCTACGTTCCAGGGCAATCTGGAGCTCTTGGGAAGGAACCTTTGTGCTGCGCTGGGACTTCCGGATATCTCATTCGCATCGATGAATGACCTGTTTGCATTTGCCGGAAAACAGACAGATGAGATTTTGATCGTGCTCGATGAGTATCAGTATCTGAAGAAGTCGGAGAAAGCAAATACTGTCGACTCGATCATGCAGTCTGTGATAGACACGCTTCCGCCGAACGTAAAGCTCATACTCTGCGGGTCGTATGTCACTGTGATGAAGGAGCTTCTTGAGGAGGAGAATCCGCTGTTCGGGAGGTTTACAGAGATCATACACCTTAAGGAGTTCGACTATTATGATTCTTCCTTGTTCACGCCGGAAAGCACTGTACGTGAAAAGATAGAGAGATACGCCGTCTTCGGGGGATCTCCGTATGTACAGTCAGTCATTGATGACGACTTATCGATCGAGCAAAACATCAAGAAATATCTGCTGCATGATACTGGAATCTTACGAGTATACATAGAGAGCGTCATGCTGAAAGAGGTTAAAAAAGCTTTTGACGTCAGGATCCTTGAGATACTCGGGAACGGCAAGAAGCGCTACCGTGACATTAAATCTGCGCTGAATCAGGATGATAACGGTCTCCTGGACAAACAACTCCGGAATCTCATTGATATGGAGGTCATAACAAAGACTGCACCGATAAACAGACAGAATGACCGGAATAAGCAGTTCTATCAGATATCCGATAACCTTATGAGATTCTACTTCACGTTCATTTTCGGGTCTTCCGGGATGATAAGCAGGCTGGGGGCGGACGCTTACTATTCACAGTATATAGAAGGCAGACTGGGTGAATTCATATCCAGACGGTTCGAGGACATTGCAAAAGAATACTTCTCAAGGGAAGTGAGAAGTGGAGAACGTACGGATGTCCTGGATATCGGGACTTACTGGTACGACGACCCGGCAGGAAATAAGAGCGGCGAGCTCGATGTAGTCCTGAAGGGAAAAGGCGGATACGCCGCATACGAGTGTAAGTATTACTCGGAGCCGATGTCAGATGAAGACTGCAGGATACGCGCCGAAAACATGACCGATATAGCAGATCTGGACGTACGCGCGACGGGATTTATATGCTCCGCCGGATTCAGGTTCAAGACGGATGAATATGAATTGATAAGCGGGGAAGATATATATGTGTAGCATAGGCCGGCAGTGGGGTACATTTTGATGTTACATTGGAGATAATGTTCCATTATTCATCCCCGCTTACTGCCGCAGAAAACAGTGTGGTGAAAGCATATAGCGGCAGATTAGTAAGCCAATCCTGTTTCCTGTAATCGCTCATTGATATCCGGATAGCTTCAGCATCAGGATACTTTTCTTTT
The DNA here is from genome assembly GCA_964491055.1 of uncultured Eubacterium sp. GTDB lineage: Bacteria > Bacillota > Clostridia > Peptostreptococcales > Anaerovoracaceae > Aminicella. The sequence goes on along the minus strand of CAZBFD010000173.1, from coordinate 1,839 downwards.
AAAGCGCGAAGACTCCGTGCCTTGAGATTTTCTTCTGCTTTTACTTCTATAGGTATCAACCTGCCATTCTTTTCTGTAATGAAATCTATTTCGCCTCTTGAGTTCTCAGTAGAATAATAATATGGCATGATTCCCATATCGCTTATCATCTGCATGAGGACATACTGCTCTGATATCGCACCTTTAAACTCGGAGAACAATCTGTTGCCTTCGATCACCGCTTCAGGCTCCAGATCTCCCGCACAGCCAAGCAGTCCGACATCGTTCATATATATCTTGAATGCGCTGAGATCCTCGTAGAATTTAAGCGGTATCCCGGGCTTTGTTACTCTATGGACTATATATATAAGTCCGCAGTCCCTGAGCCATTCCAGCGCCATCTCATAATCTTTTGAGCGGGCGCCTTTTGTTATGAGGCTGAACATGAATTTTTTATTCTCTTTCGCCAGCTGTGATGGAACTATATCCCACACCTGATTGAGCCTGACTGCAAGTCTCGGATCCGCATGCTTGGAGAGGTCCATTCTGTAATAGTCAAGCAGAAGTCTTTGCTCATCACGCACTCTGGAATAGTTATGAGACTCCAGATAATTCAGGACTGCTGCAGGCATCCCACCGACCACATAATAGACGCGAAGAAGATCTATGTACATGGACTTAAGTGATGTTATCATCCCAATGTCACCACCCGCCAGTATCTCACTCAGCTGTTCTTTGCCTGATGCGCAGAGAAACTCCCTGTAATTCATCGGATAGAGCGTGATCATGTTGACTTTTCCGACCGGGAATGAGGTTCCCTTATGAAGAGCTATACCCATAAATGATCCGGTTGCGATCACAGCATATTCCGGCTTTTCCTCGCAGAAATATTTCAGCGCAGTTAACGCCCTCGGCTCTTCCTGCACTTCATCAAATATTATGAGTGTGTTCGCCGGATCAATACTCCTGTCATACAATGCAGAAAGCGCCTCAAGTATACTATCAGGGCTGACAGTCTTTTCCATCAGATCATGCAGACTATGCTGCCGCTCAAAGTTAATATATATCTGATCCGAAAAGAATCTCCTGCCGAATTCCCGGACAAGCCAAGTCTTTCCTACCTGTCTTGCGCCAGTAATTATCAAAGGCTTACGATTCCTATCATCCTTCCATTCGACAAGCTTATTCATCAAAAATCTTTCCATGCATCTACTCCGCTGTGTAAATCAATGATATCTTCTAACGCAATTATGTCATTAAAAATGTATTAAGTCAACATTTTTAATGACATAAAACAGATTAAAAGTGCCAAACAAGTTCCTTTGCTTGTTGGTTATCACTAATGAAAAAGTAATTCGATCAAAAAAGAATTACCCGAAGAATTAATTGGTTATTGTTAGAAAAAGAGGAGAAAAGAAATGAACAAAACAACAAAGAAATTTGTCGTAACGCTCTTGTCAGTACTGATGGTTCTTTCCTTCATGCCGGCAATGGCGTTCGCGGAGACAGTTCCGTCAGATTTAGCTGCAGGCCACAATTGGGTGCTTGATCCGGATGCAACTATTGAGCCAACTTGTCTTACCCCTGGTGTAGACGTCTGGACATGTACCGGTCAGGATTTTGCCAATGGTGATCATCTTGACTGTTCTGCAATTGCTTTTAAACTTAAAGATTATGGTAATCACGTTCCTAAGGATTATCCTATCCAGCTTTCAACAGAAGATTATATCAAGAGATATGCTCTTGAAAACGAGCTGGATGCCGAAGAAGTACAGGCAATGTATGAATATCTTGCACCTTACTGCTATGTGTTCGCAATGGAATGCAAAACATGTGGAGATTTGATTCCTGCAACTGTTG
>CAZBFD010000172.1:0-3667 GCA_964491055.1 uncultured Eubacterium sp. | reverse complement strand
GAGCGGCTGCCTGAACTGGCTTCCCTTGACCGACCACCTGCTTAATAGCTCGCCCTTGTCAGGCAGAGCAAGCAGGTAGTTCCACCTCTTTTTGCTGTCCTCGCTGAGAGAAGCCGGAACCATCTCAAGAGCATGTGTCGGGCAGACCTCAGCGCAGCTTCCGCAGCTCGTGCAGTCGAACTCGGAAACAGCCATCGTGAAGTGCAGCTCACCAGCTGCTCCGGCCTTGATCCCCTTCGCCGGTATAGTCGTTATGCCCTTCGGAGCATGCTCCTTCTCTTCATCCGTAAGCAGATACGGCCTGATGACCGCATGCGGGCATACGAGCGAGCAGCGGTTGCACTGAACGCACTTCTCCGCGCTCCATTTAGGAACTCTTACTGCGATCCCGCGCTTTTCAAAGGCGGTAAGGCCCATGTCGATATTACCGTTCTCGTAGCCTTTGAACAGGCTTACAGGAAGGTCGTCTCCCTTCTGAGCGTTCAGCGGATACAGGATCCTCCTTACTACATCAGGAAGCTGGCACTCTCCGTTACTGCAGTTTCCGCACGCGCCACCCTTTGCTGCGGCAGCTATACCGTTAGCTCCATACAGCTTGTCTGAATCCGGCTTCAGTGCCTCGTTCAGGATCTTTATCGCAGCGTTCGGAGTCTCAGGAAGATCTGCCCATGACTCCGGAACTTCTATCTTCACCATTTCCTTTGCGCCTGCGTCGATAGCGGCTATATTCTGGGCGATTATATCGTCGCCCTTGGCGAAATAAGTCTTGCGTGCGGCTTCCTTCATCCTTCCAAGCGCGTCATCCAGCGGGATCAGGTCTGACACCGCGAAGAATGCTGCCTGGAGCACTGTATTCGTATGGCTTCCAAGGCCGAGCCGAAGCGCGATCTCAGTCGCATTTATGATATAGAATCTTATCTTCTTTATCGCCAGTATACGCTTTACGTCATCCGGCAGATTCTTCTCAAGCTCTTCCGGCTTCCACTGGCAGTTCAGGAGGAATATACCGCCTGTCTTGAGCTCGCTCACCATATCGTACTGGCGGAGGAAGCTCTGATTATGGCAGGCTACGAATTCCGCCCTCTTAACCAGATAGCTCCCGCGGATCTGCTCACGCGAGAAGCGGAGATTCGACTTGGTCACGCCGAAAGACTTCTTCGCATCATATTCAAAATACGCCTGTGCATAGATATTCGCGGCGTCCGCGAGGATATGTACAGTGTTTTTGTTCGCGCCGACAGTGCCGTCTCCGCCGAGTCCCCAGAACTTGCAGCGGAAGACTTTGTCGCCTACTCCCTGAACATGTGGTGCGTCGAGCGAGAGATGCGTAACGTCGTCGATGATGCCGATCGTGAAGCTGTCGACCGGCTTTTTGCTCTCAAGGTTACGGAACACCGCAATGATCTGGTCAGGGTCGGTATCCTTTGACGACAGGCCGTAGCGTCCGCCGATTATCTTCATCATGCGGCCGGTCTTTACTGCTGCTGTGCAGACATCTTTATACAGCGGCTCTCCTTCTGCGCCCATTTCCTTGCAGCGGTCGAGCACAGCGACTCTCTTCACTGTCTCTGGAATCGCTTCCATCAGCTTCTCCGCTGAGAAAGGCCTGAACAGATGCACCTGGACAAAGCCCACTTTCTTCCCATGTGCGTTCAGGTAGTCTACTGCGAGGTGCGCTACGCCTGTAACAGAGCCCATCGCAATGATCACATCCGTTGCCTCCGGGTCGCCGTAGTAATTGAACAATCTATAGTCACGGCCTGTAAGGTCGCTTACTTTCTTCATGTATTTTTCAACGATTGCAGGGACTGCGTCGTAGAACCCGTTGTTTGCCTCACGCACCTGGAAATATACGTCAGGGTTCTGTACGGTATTCCTGAGCACAGGATGTTCAGGGTTTAGAGCACTCGCCTTGAACTCGTCCAGAGCCTTCTGGTCCACCATCTCCACCAGGGCATGCTCGTCGATCTGCTCGATCGTTGCGACTTCGTGGCTGGTACGGAAACCGTCGAAGAAGTGCATGAACGGGACTTTGCTCTCAATTGCCGCGAGGTGTGCCACCCCTGCAAGGTCCATGACTTCCTGGACGGAGCCCGTGCACATCATCGTAAGGCCGCATGCCCTGCAGTCCATGACGTCGCTCTGGTCGCCGAAGATGCTCATGCCGTGAGTCCCGACTGTACGCGCCGCCACGTGCATGACAGCAGGAAGTCTCTCGCCTGCGATCCTGTGAAGTACCGGGATCATCAGCATAAGGCCCTGGCTGGATGTGAACGTAGTCGCAAGCGTTCCTGCCTGGAGCGCTCCGTGCACCGCGCCGATCGCGCCGGCTTCACTCTGCATCTCCTGAAGAGTCACCCTCTGTCCGAACATGTTCTTCCGGCCGTTCGCCGACCAGACATCCGTGTGCTCCGCCATCGGCGATGAAGGCGTTATAGGGTAGATCGCCGCGATCTCCGTGAAGTTATACGCAACATGCGCAGCGGCTTCATTACCGTCCATTGTTACAAGTTTCTTCTCGTTCTCAGACATCGTTTTACTCCTTTATCAGTCCAAGCTCTTTCGCGAACTGTTCTCTCATCTTGTATTTCAGGATCTTCCCTGCTGCGTTCATCGGGAATGAATCCACGAAGCGGATGTACTTCGGCACTTTATGGCGCGCGAGGCTGCCCTTGATATAGTCGAGCATCTCGTCCTCTGTCACAGATTCGCCTTCCTTAAGTATAATGCAGGCAAGGGTCTCTTCTCCATACTTCTCATCAGGAACGCCGATCACCTGGACGTCCTGGACGGCCGGGTGCGTGTAGATGAATTCTTCGATCTCTTTCGGGTATATGTTCTCGCCGCCTCTTATTATCATGTCTTTCAGGCGGCCTGTGATCCTGTAGTTACCGTTCTCGTCCTTGCATGCGAGGTCACCGGAGTGAAGCCAGCCGTCAGCGTCGATAGTCTCGTTCGTCGCTTCAGGCATCTTGTAATAGCCCTTCATCTGGTTGTAGCCCTTGGCGCAGAACTCGCCGTTCACGCCGGCAGGGACTTCTTCCCCTGTCTCGGGGTCTATCACCTTGCAGCGGACGTGCGGGAAGTCGTAGCCTACTGTCTCTGTCCTTACGTCGAGCGGGTCTGTCCACGCTGACATCGTGTTCCCAGGCGCAGTCTCTGTCTGGCCGTATACGCTGACTATCCCTGTCATATGCATCTCGTCAGGCTGGGCCGCTCGCTTCATAAGCTCAGGCGGGCAGCCGGACCCTGCCATGATGCCGGTCCTCATATATGAGAAATCCGTCTTCCTGTAGTCCGGGTTACCCAAAAGGGAAACGGGAAGATCTCCCTCCAGGGCACGGACATCCAGGCGAAGGCCAACTCCAAGCTGGCCATGCAGGGGACCACCGCGGAGATCAAGGCAAGCGCGACCATGAACCTGAACGCTTCCGGCCCGGCCTCCCTGAAGGGCGCCATCGTAAAGATCAACTGAGAAACCATGAGACCGCCGTCCCACGCCGGAAACCATGCGAAGGCGCAGGGCTTCCGATATGGGATGGAAATGAGAAAGCAGGAAAGGAGGAGAGCGGATGGACAGCAGAGACTTTCTGGGCCGCGGCGTAAAGTTCCCGCTGCAGGTGGACCCCCGTACCGGGAAATTCTCCATGGTCAGCCATGAGGAGGA
>CAZBFD010000171.1:0-3678 GCA_964491055.1 uncultured Eubacterium sp. | reverse complement strand
TGAAACAGGAACAGTAAGTTATATCAAAGGGAGCAGTGATCTGCTCCCTGTTTTTTTTACGAAAAACGCTCCGAAAGGGGACTGTCCCTTTTCGGAGCAAAGAACGTTTCTAATCTTCAAAATCTATTGTTTTACGGAGGCCGTCGTACCCGACTGTGGTGTTGGGGAAGATGGCCTTTGCGTTATCTGCAAATTCCCGGGGGTCGGCGATGGACTGGCTGAAGTGGGTGAGCCAGAGTTCTTTCGGCTGTGCCTCGGCTGCGATCCCGGCGGCTTCAGGGAAGGTCATGTGGCCCCATTCGAGGGCTTTTTCCATCTTGTCGTTGTTCTCGTAGTTCCCTTCGAGGATCATGAGGTCGGCGCCTTGGCCAAGCTCTACCATGTCGCGGACCGGGCGTGTGTCGGTGGAATATAGTATCTTTATCCCGCGGCGCTCTGGGCCAATGACGGTGGCAGGAAGTATGGTGGTGCCGCTGATAGTAACGGCTTCGCCGTGCTGGAGCTTTGACCAGTATTCTTTTGGTATTCCAAGGGACTCGGCTTTTTCTGCGAGGAACATGCCGGGTCTTTTGATCTCTACTGTGTAGCCTAGGCAGGGGATGACATGATTGGCCGCGAAGGCTTTGATGATCATCCTGCCGCACTGGACGTAGCCGCTTCGGATCTCGTCGCCGTCGGGGTCGATCTCGACGATGCCGATGTCGAACGGTATGCCGCCCGCGATGATGAGAAGGCTTTGGAGAACCTGCTTGAGGCCTGACGGGCCGACGATCGTGACGGGGTCAGTGCGTCCGGAATTCCCCATGGAAAGAAGGAGCCCGGGGAGCCCCGCAATGTGGTCGGCGTGGAAGTGCGTGATGCAGATGACGTCGATCGGCTTCAGCCTCAGGCCGGATTCGGCGAGTGCGACCTGCGTGCCTTCGCCGCAGTCGATGAGAAGCGACGACCCTTCGCACGACGCATATAAAGTTGTGAGCCACCGGCTCGGGAGCGGGACCATGCCCGCAGTGCCGGCAAGACAGACGTCAAGCATTTCAGTTCCTTTCTATATGTCCGGAAGGTTTATTTTATGCAGTTATCGTACGATGTATATTTATTCATGAATTATACATGGTCGAAAAACCGTAAATTCTTTAAAATAGCTTTTTTCTTAGATTTAGTAGAAGATATTATACTAAATCGATAGAAACTGCTTCTTTGGTAGAAAAGGATTTTGATTATCGGCCAGTAATCTGGCATCAAAATCTGTATCGACAGGTTTCCTCCATGAAAATGTTTCTGAGAGAGAACACTTGACCTCTGAAGTCACCTTGATTATGAAAGATTATTCATTAATAGCACATCTAATGAATAACACGAAAATCATTTTCTACTAAAGCCAGAAAAAAACTTCATTTTAGGGAATTCACGATTTTGATGGTATACTGAAACAATTTTTAAAGCCAATCTGTTAGAAGAACTTAGATCAGCCGTGAAATAGACTGTGACTGAAACCATTTTCATCGCATGAAATAATTATAGCTCAAACAGAGCAGCAGTACAATTCAACTATTTAAGCCAATGGTTAGTTACGTGTTACGCAACGCCATTTACTGAGCCCTATAAAAATGTTTACGTGATTCCGGGCAGTTGGTATAATTAAAAAAGCAGATAGCTCCAATAGCGGATGATAAAGGAAACAAAACAGTAAAGCATGAAAAAAGTGACGATCGGGATGCTTGCGGCAGTGGATTCGGGCAAGACGACGCTGACGGAAGCGATCCTGTACACAACTGGACAGATAAGGAAGGCGGGCCGCGTGGACCACGGCGATTCGCACCTAGACACGAACGCGATCGAGCGCGAGCGGGGGATCACGATATTCTCCAAGCAGGCGGGGTTCGAGCACGGCGGCATGAAAGCGGCGATCCTCGACACTCCGGGACACGTCGATTTTGCGGCGGAGATGGAGCGGACGCTCTCGGTGATCGACTATGCGGTGCTGATCATCGGGGCGAACGACGGGATCAAAGCCCACACGGCGACGCTCTGGAAGCTTCTTGCAAAACACCGTATACCGGTGTTTGTTTTCGTGAATAAAATCGATCTGGTCCAGGATGCGGATGCCGCTGTCAGCAGCGATGCGGCACCTGCCACGGCAGGAAACGGTGCCGCAGCTGGCGTGCAGGATGTAGAAAGCTTGCCGGTTTCGAGTGCGCTGAAGTCGCGCTTAAAAGATGAGCTGGGAAAAGGCCTTGGAGCAGATCTTACTGACTTCACAGATACAGGATCCGAAGAATTCCTTGATGATATCTCACTTGTGTCGGACAAGGCGGCTGAGCTGGTCCTGTCGGACATGGATGAGCGGGAGAAGCGGGAAGCGATAGACCTTGAGGTCATACGCCTTATAAAAGACCGCGAATTGTTCCCGGTATATTTCGGGTCAGCGCTTAAATTCATGGGGGTCGAGGATCTGATCGACGGGCTGGAGCGGTACACCGCGGCGTTCCGCGGGGACGAGAAAGGAGAGCCGTCCGGACGGATCTTCAAAGTGGCATACGACGGGCAGGACCGCGTGACGTTTATGAAGATCACGGCGGGTAAGCTTAAGCCGAGACAGACGGTAAGGGTCACGCCGCGTGGTGCGGGCGTGGACCCGGAGGCTGCCGCTGGCTCAGGGACGGCAGGCACACATGCGGCTGCGGCTGGAAGGAATTCGGCAGCTGCCGGCGCACCGGATGCTGAGGACAACGGCTCGTATGAAGAAAAAATAAATGAAATAAGGGTATATTCGGGCGAGAAGTTTTCCGTGCTCGAAGCCGCCGGCCCAGGCGAGATCGTTGCAGTCACCGGGCTCTCGAAGGCAGTGCCTGGCGACTCTATGGGGGCCGAGCCTCCTTCAGGCGGAGAAGTCCTGCAGCCATATATGACGTATAATGCATATGCCGAGCACGAGGAAGACACTCATGCTCTTCTCGAAGCACTGAGCATGCTCGCTGCTGAGGACCCGAAGCTCGAGACAGAATGGCTGAGCGGGCCGAAGCAGATCGTAGTCAGGATCATGGGCGCTGTGCAGCTTGAAGTGCTCGCCAGAGTCATTCATGACAGGTTCGGGATAAACTGCACGTTCGGCGAGGAGAAGATCATATACAAAGAGACCGTGCGCGGGACATACGAAGGGGTCGGGCATTTTGAGCCGCTCCGCCACTATGCGGAGGCGCACCTGATAATCTCGCCGGCTGAGCGGGGGAGCGGCATCACAGTCCGTACTGAATGCCCGCTCGAGATGCTTGATGTCAACTGGCAAAACCTTATCATGTCTGTGCTGGAGCGTCATCATCTGCGTGGGCCGCTTACAGGTTCATCGCTTACAGACGTTGATATCTGCCTCGTTGCGGGGCGCGCGAGTAAAAAACATACTGAGGGCGGCGACTTCAGGGAAGCTGCGCTGAGGGCTGTCAGGCAGGGACTCATGCAGGCTCTTGAAGCTGGTGACATGGTGCTTCTCGAGCCGTGGCTCGATTTCAGGGTCGAGACTGAGACGCCGGAGATCGGCGCTATAATGACTGATATAGATAATATGGGCGGGTTCGTGGATCCGCCGGAGATATCTGCCGACGGATCCACGGCTATATTAACCGGGCGCGCCCCGGCCGCCGGGCTCCGCGGCTACGGAGCCCGGCTGGCCGGGTCCGCCCA
>CAZBFD010000170.1:0-3714 GCA_964491055.1 uncultured Eubacterium sp. | reverse complement strand
TGTGTATCCTCGCCCATAGGGTTCATGATCTTTACATAGTCACGCTCCGGGGCATCCTTTGCGATACCTGCCATATCCATGTCCCTGTCGCCGGAGAATGAATACGTCTGGATCTCGTCTGCTCCCATCCCTGAAAGAAGGTCTCTTGCCTTCTGTGCCATATACCAGCCTTCAGGAGTACTGACCTTGGACGCGATGTTCGGAAGTGTGAGCGGAAGCTTGTCGTAGCCGTACATACGGGCAACTTCTTCAACATAGTCGACCTCTTCAAGAAGGTCCTGCCTTACTGTAGGCGGCGTCACGACGAGCTCGTCGCCAGAGCCTTCGACCTTCATCTCAAGGGATTCAAGGTATCCCTTCATCTGCTCTCTCGGGATATCTATGCCGAGGACTTTGTTGATCCTGCTCACTCTGGCTGTGACTGTCGGAGCCTTCTCAGGATTCTTATAAACATCGACGAAGCCGTTCAGGACTTTGCCGCAATCCAGGAGCTGTACGAGCCTGCAGAATCTCTCAGCCGCGTCTTCACACTGGTTCGGGTCGATCCCTTTCTCATATCTTCCGGAAGCTTCTGTCCTTAAGTTCAGCTTCTTTGACGTGAATCTCACGCTTGATCCGACGAAGCTCGCTGACTCGAGCACGACTGTCTTTGTGTCGTCCACGATCTCTGAATCGAGGCCGCCCATGACGCCTGCAACGCAGACCGGGCCGTCTTCGTCGTTTATCATCAGCATCGTGTCGTCAAGAGTTCTCTCTGTTCCGTCGAGTGTCGTGAACTTAGCGCCGTTCTCAGCTGTGTCCACGATGATGTGGTTCCCCTTCAGCCTTCTTATATCAAAGGCGTGGAGCGGCTGGCCGTACTCAAGCATGACGAAGTTCGTGATGTCAACGATGTTGTTTATAGGTCTCATGCCGGCGGCGATCAGGCGCTTCTGCAGCCACCACGGCGACTGCTCGATCTTGACGTCTTTGATCACGTGTGCCGTGTATCTTCTGCAGAGGTCTGACTTTACGTCGACACTGATGTAGTCTTTCGCGTCCTCGTCCGAAGGCTCGACCGCAGTGTCAGGATACTTCATCTCTGTGTCGAAAGTCGCCGCGGCTTCACGGGCCATTCCGACCATCGCGAGGCAGTCCGGGCGGTTAGGCGTGATCTCGAAGTCGATGACAAAGTCATGGAGCCCGAGTGCCTTATCAAAATCTTCACCGAGGTGATCGTCCCAGTTTCCGGGGAGAAGCCAGATGCCGTCCTTGGAGTTCATCGGCGCAACTTTATCTTCAAGGCCGAGTTCCTGAGGGCCGCAGAGCATTCCGTCGCTCTCGACTCCGCGGAGCTTGCCCTTTGTGATCTTGACTCCGCCTTCTACTTTCGGCTGTCCGTGCAGCGGTCCCGGGATGTGGCTCCCGTGAGTAGCAACAGGAACATATGCGCCTACATAGATATTGTCAGCGCCCGTAACTACCTGGAGGAGCTCGTCCTCACCGATATTCACCTGGCAGACGACGAGCTTGTCAGCGTCCGGGTGCTTTTCTATCTTGTCAATTCTGCCGAGCTTTACGCCGGACATGCCGGTGCCGATCTCGGTTATCGTCTCGATGTTGGAGCCGGACATTATCATCCTGTCCCCGAGTTCCTTTACAGGAACGTCCACATCTACATAATCTTTAAGCCAGTTTACTGATACTAACATTTATGACGCCCCCCTTCCCTACTTGAACTGCTCGATGAAACGCTTGTCATTCTCATAGAGAAGCCTTATGTCATCGATGCCGTACTTCAGCATCGCTATCCTCTCGACTCCCATGCCTACAGCGAATCCTGTATATTTCTCTGTGTCGATGTTGCCGACCTTATGAACGTGCGGATGAGTCATGCCGCATCCGAGTATCTCGATCCAGCCTGATCCCTTGCAGACGTTGCAGCCGCGTCCGCCGCACTTGAAGCAGGATACATCCATCTCAGCTGAAGGCTCAGTGAACGGGAAGTGATGAGGCCTGAACTTTGTTCTCGTCTCAGGTCCGAAAAGCCTCTTCGCCATGAGGTCAAGGGATCCTTTCAGGTCTGCCATCGTCACGCCTTCTCCTACCACCATCATCTCGATCTGGTGGAATGTATGCGAGTGCGTCGCGTCAGGCGTGTCACAGCGGAAGCATCTTCCCGGTGAGATGATCTTATATGGAAGCTCCAGGCCCTGGACTGCTCTCGGCTCGCATGAAGATGTATGCGGACGGAGCACGATCTGCTCGTCCACATAGAACGTGTCAGTCTTATCTCTTGCCGGATGCGTCTCAGGCGCGTTCAGTCCGTCAAAAGTATTGAACACTGTGTCCACTTCCGGTGTCGTAAAGACAGCGTAGCCCATGTCTGAAAAGATCTTCACGATCTCGTTGATCGTCTGTGTGATCGGGTGCTGCACTCCGATCTTTACTTCTCTTCCCGGCTCCGTGACGTCAATACGCTCAGTCTTAAGAGCTGCTTCCTTGGCCTTCGACTTGATCTCATCGATACGCTCATTCAGCAGATTCTCGAACTCAGCCTTGGCCTGGTTGGCAGCCTTTCCGAATTCCTTCCTCTGCTCCTTGCTCATCTCACTCATGCTGCGGAGAATCGATGTGAACTCACCCTTCTTGCCGAGCATCTTCACCCTGAGGTCCTCAGTATCCTTCAGGTCCTCAGCTTCCATTAATTTCTTCTTCGCCTCTTCGAGGACTTCTGTAAGCTTATTATCCTGCATACCTTACTCCTGTTTTAACCTGTATTATTCCGGCCTGTTCATCTCATACATGAGCAGAGCCGCTGCGACCGATGCGTTAAGCGATTCCAGCTTCCCGTGCATCGGAATATTGACAAGAATGTCCGCTGCGCCGCGGAATGTATCCGAGACGCCGTTACCTTCATTTCCTATAACGAGTGCGACCGGTGTTTCCTGACCTGACAGGCCCGCGTCGTAGTACGGGACGCCGTTCTCAACGTCTGTCACCGCAAGTCTGTATCCGGCGTCCTTCGCGATATCGATGAACTCTTCTGCACTATCGCAGAACGCTATCGGCATCCTCAGGATCGATCCTGCGCACGCTCTTACGACTTTCGGAGAATATGGATCGCATGTCCCTTTTATGACCACGATCTCGCTTATCCCCGCGCCTTCCGCCGTGCGGATGATCGTTCCGATATTACCGGGGTCCTGCAGCCTGTCGAGGACGATGATGCCGCAAGCAGACGAGGCTTTGATGCTTCCTGCAGACGAGGCTTTGATGACATCATGGCCTGGTTTCCGGATGACTGCGAGGATGCCCTGGCTAGTCATCGTGTCTGACACTCTGTCGAAGAGGTCAGCCGCAAGGACCGTGACATCGCCTGCGAACCGCTCGTACCCGGAGCCTTCCCTCGCAAAGACGCGCAGGACTTCGATGCCTTCTGAGCTCAGCGCTTCGCCGACAACATTCGGGCCTTCCGCGATGAACACGCCCTCTCTGTCCCTGTACTTTTTCTGGGTGAGCTTTGCGAGTTCCTTGAACTGTCTGCTCTCTCTGGACGTTATCACACTCATTGTATCAAAAAGCCGGCTTGTTCAACCGGCTTAAGTTAACTGGATATACCTATTTGTTCAGGAAACCCGGGATCTTGAATGAACCGTCCTCTGAGCTTCCTGAATCGTTTCCGAAGATCTCATCAAGTGTAACTTCCTTGGTGGTGAGGCCGCCCGGAGTGTT